>JAUIKX010000269.1 GCA_030430515.1 Gammaproteobacteria bacterium
CAGGTCAAATGTGTCATGAGTGAAATTCTGGTGGTCGATGATGATCCGCAGGTGCTCGATGTGCTCAGCGAAATGCTGCGTCTCGAAGGCCATGAGGTCACGACAGCTCTCAACGGGGTGTCGGCGCTCGAACAGGTGAAGCAGAAGATCTTCGACCTGGTCATCACCGATCTCATCATGCCTGAGAAGGAAGGGCTGGAGACGATCACGGACATCCGCAGGGAACGCCGGGGTATTCCGATCATCGCCATCTCCGGCGGTGGACGCATCGGGCCGCGGGACTACCTCGAGACCGCCCGGCATATCGGCGCCGATACCACGCTTGCTAAACCCTTTGCCCGCAAGGAACTGATCAGCGCCGTAGACGAACTGCTGGCGTGACCGTCGATGCCGAGCTTCTGTCCGGTTTCCGGATGCTCGCGCTGAGAAAACATGTCACTGCTCTGGATGCTGCTCTCCTGGTTAACCAGCTGCTCCACCCGGCCGTTTCAGTGGCCTCCGTGCGCCGCGAAGTATCCATGCTGGTTCCGGGCCCCGACGTGCCAGCGTGGCAGCATCTGTTAGGGCTTGGTTTCCGAGGTGATGAAGCGAACTACCACGACGTTGCCAACAGCCGAATCGATCAGGTTTTAAAACGTCGGCTGGGCATTCCGATCACGCTGGCAGTGCTGCTGATTACGATTGCCGAAGCGCAGGACAAGGCTGCCGCAGGCATTAATGCACCCGGTCATTTCCTCGTTCGCATCGACGGGCGGATGATCGACCCCTTCGCGATGCGCCCACTGGACGTTGCCGGTGAAGCGGAGGTCGCGGAACCTGCGCAGATTGCTTTGCGCATGCTCAACAACATTAAGCAGATATTCGTTGGTTCAGGGGAGTCGCTCAAGGCGCTCGATGCGGTGGATTGCCAGCTGGCAGTCTGCGAAGGCTCGCAGATGCCAGAGATGCTGGGAATGCTTCTGCTGGAGAAAGGCGAGTATTGGCGCACTATCGGTGCGCTGGAGCTGGCGTTAGAGGCTTTCGAGCAGGCTGAAGCACATGCCATAGACCAGAAGGAACTCGCGCTGGTCTGCCGTAGGCGCATCAAACAGCTACGCGCTGCACCTTCTAAAACGCTTCACTGACCCCTCGGCGTGCACGCTTCATCCCGCCCTTTAATCGGAGGAGATCAAAAGGGGCCGGACGTCGTTCGGTTCAGCACATATCGTCGAATGGATTGCCTAATTCGAGCGAGATTGGCTCGGCAAAACCCGGCACGACGATCCGTTCCGAAGATATATCCAGATCGTTGCCATCGAGCACACCCTCGCCGAAGTGGTAGATCGGCTCAGACTGACCCTTCAGGGCTTTCTCGTCGTAGTCGCGTGCGGCCTGCACCACGGACTCGTTGCGGTCGAGGTAGGCGTTCATGGCGTCAGTGCCCCAACGCTTCTCCATCATTTCCTCCGTTTGAGTCGGCGAGATGAAAAAGCCCGTGGCGTTGTTGCCGCCGAAGCCCTTGGAGTTCACGAACGCACCCACATAGTCATCGGGTTCAGCCCTGACGTGTTCGAACGGCAGATTGAGGTTCGAGTGGTGCACGTCGTCGGCGATATGGTCGATGGTGGTGATACCCGGAATGACACCGTAGTTCCAGGCGCCGATGATCGCGCTGAGCGCATCGCCGCCGGCCGGTGCCATGGTATGACCGAGATAGGACTTCACCGCGCCCACCAGCCAGCTGTCGATGCCGAACTGGGCAGCCATCTCGTTGAGAATATGCGATTCGGTGACCCGGTTCTGCGGCGTGCCCGTGCCGTGGGCCTGCATGTAGGTGCGTTCGCGCAGCGCCTGCTCGCCAACGATACTCTTCGCGGCAGCCATGGCTTTGGCCACGGTCAGGTAGTTGCCGACGCCGGGCCCGGAAATGGATTTCTTGTAGCCGTCGGCGTTGACGAAGACCCCGCCGACGCTTCCGAGAATGCGCGCGCCGAGCTGCATGGCCAGCTCATCGTCCATCAGCAGCACCCAGACCGAACCTTCCGCAACCGTGAATCCGCAGTTGCTGGAAAACGGCCTGCATGCGCGGCGGTTGTCGACCTTATCGCTGCCGTCGAGCGCCATCAGCGCTTCGTCCTCGGCCAGTGCACCCATCGTACGGTAGCCTTCGATGATGTCAGGCAGCACCGGCGCCTCGCTGTTACCTACCATGACTACGCGCTTGCGGCCGCTCTGAATGTCGTCGATGCCGCGCTTTACGTTGTAGAGGAATGTTGCACAGGCGCCGATGATTCCGGCTGTTTCACCCAGACTGCCGAGCAGGTAGGCGTTGACGAAGTCGCCCGGCATGTCGGGCAGGCCGAACGTGCAGTGCTTTGAGGACGGGCGTTTGCCCATCATCGGGTTCTGCAGAAGCCCTCCGTAAGCCTCGGGGTTGAGCTGCGCCATGGCCGTGCCGGCATAGACCGCCAGCTGGTCCGGGCTGATGTGCTGTTTCAGGGTTTCGATATCGATGCCGCTGGAGTAGAGCGCATCCGACGCAGCGTAAACGGTCATTTCCAGGCCGCGTGGGTGGCTGCGGGACGGGTAGGTCTTGCCAGGGTCGAAGCCGGTGGGTAGCTGACCTGCGGACGTCACCCTGGAGACGCGCTCGTCGGGAATCAGCAGGTCCATGGGTTCGCTGGTGGTAACTTTCACGCGACGATCGTCGATATCGCTGACCTCCCAGCCTTCCGGAACGACGTTCGGCATGTGGCGACGGGAGATGATGAACTCCATCGTGCCGCCCTCGGATGGCGCCAGCTTCGCGCTTCTCTGGCAGTAAACCGCTTCCGGGTCGAAGCCCTCAATGCGTCTGATCAGAGTGTGGTGATCGATATGGCTTCGGATGTCCTTATCGGTCGATGCCCCGTCGATGCCCATCAGCGCCATCAGACTTTTGTAGGTTTCGTCGCGGGCGGTTTCGTCCAGCGCGTCGATCACCAGCCGGCGATAGGCATAGTTGAACGACATGCGGCCGGCTGGATTGACACCACCCAGGGCGGCGATGATTGGCAGAGGCGTGGGCATCAGGTTCTTTCCAGAGCAATTGCGGTGGCTTCACCGCCGCCGATGCAAAGGCATGCAATGCCTCGATCGACGTTTTCGCGGTGAAGAGCATGGGCAAGTGTAACCACCAGGCGTGCGCCGGTGGAACCGATTGGGTGGCCTTGTGCGCATGCGCCACCGTAAAGATTGACCCGTTCGTGGGGCAGCGACAGTTCCTGCATGGCGAGCATCGTCACCATGGCGAACGCTTCGTTGATCTCGAAGACGTCGACATCGGCCAGGTTCCAGCCGATTTTCTGCGCGAGCTTGCGCATCGCGCCCACTGGCGCTGTGGTGAACTCGCTCGGGTGCTGGGAGTGGGTGGCGTGGGCGACGATACGTGCCAGGGGTTTGTGGCCATTCAGTGCCTGCCCGCTGCAGACGATGAGCGCGCTGGCGCCGTCTGAAATGGAGCTGGAGTTCGCTGCTGTGATGGTGCCGTCTGCCTTGAACGCCGGCCGGAGCTTCGGAATCTTCTCCGGCCTCGCCCGCCGTGGCTGCTCATCGTCGATTATCTTCGTTCCGGCCAGCTCCAGCGGCGAAATCTCGCTGGCGAGGCTTTGCGCTTCAATTGCCCCGAGCGCACGCCGCACCGACTCCGTGGCATAAGCGTCCATCGCTTCGCGGCTGAGCTGATAGGCGTCTGCGGTGGCCTGCGCGAAGGTGCCCATGGCGCCGCCGGTATCGGCGTCTTCCAGCCCATCGAGAAACATCGCGTCCTTCATCTCAGTGTGACCGAGGCGCAGCCCGGCCCTCGCTTTGCTGAGCAGGTAGGGGGCATTGCTCATGCTCTCCATGCCGCCGGCGACGACGGCGCGAGCGCTGCCGGCACGGATCAGGTCGTGGGCCATCATGATCGCCTTCATGCCTGAGCCGCAGACTTTGTTGATGGTGGTGGCGCCGATGCTGTCATCCAACCCGGCGCCACGCATGGCCTGACGGGCCGGCGCCTGGCCCAGCCCTGCGCTGATCACATTGCCCAGGATCACTTCGTCGATCGGGGCTCCTTCGAAGTCCTGAAGTGCGGCGCTGATCGCATGCGCGCCCAATTGTGGTGCGCTCATGCCGGCAAGCTCGCCCTGAAAGGCTCCGATCGGCGTTCGACGGGCCGCAGCGATATAGATGGATTCGGTCACTTTGCGTTCTTTTTACTGTTGGTGTTCTCGGAAGCGCGGAATCAGCTCAGCGAAGTTGCAGGGCTTGTTGTCGATATCGAGCTGGTGGCGCAGAATTTTTTCCCAGCCGGTGCGAACCGCGTTGCTCGAGCCGGGAAGAGCGAAGATCAGCGTGGCGTTCGCCAGGCCGCCGACAGCGCGGGACTGGATGGTGGAGGAGCCGATCTCATCGTAAGAAATCTGTCTGAAAAGCTCTCCGAAGCCATTGATTTCCTTGTCGAAAAGTGGCGTCAGCGCCTCCGGGGTGCTGTCCCTGCCGGTGAAGCCGGTGCCTCCGGTGGTAATGACAACCTGAATGCCTTCATCGGCAATCCAGTTCGATACCACGGCCCTGACCGCGTAGATGTCGAACTGGATTGCCGCGATGTCATTCCTTGGAGCGCTACCGCTTGGTGCCGTTCGGTAGGCCAATGAGTTACCCGCACCAGGGACAGCGGTGGGGCTCGACTCGGACGTGTAACTATCTTGCACAGGAGTCAGGCTGAACGTATCGGCAAAGGTCTGACTACTCAGGACTAAACACCCAACTGCCACCGCAATGCAAGTCCATTGCAGTACAGAAGCGTTTCTTCGATTCACACGATCGTCAAATAGACACCGCAGACTCTTA
>JAUIKX010000270.1 GCA_030430515.1 Gammaproteobacteria bacterium
GGCAGCGCCAGCCTCGGTCTGCCGCACCCCGGCATACTGCTGACGCTGGTCGGTTACAAGTCCCAGGGCCTGGGCCTCGTCTACGGGCGCTCACCCCGCTGAAGGAGTGATCCATGGATATTGGTGTCTGCATTGCGTCCCACATCGGCGACATCGACTACGTGGTGCGTGCCGAGGCGCTTGGTTATACCCATGCCTGGCTCGCCGACAGCCAGATGATCTGGTCGGATTGTTATGCAACCCTTGCCCTTGCTGCTGCGCGCACAAGCCGCATCAACATTGGCACCGGCGTTGCCATCACGGGTACCCGGCCGGCGCCGAACAACGCCTCGGGCATCGCCACCATCAACGCGATCGCGCCCGGCAGAACGTTTTTCGGTGTCGGCGCCGGTAACACCGCAATGCGCATTATGGGCCTGCCCCCGCACCGCATTGCCCAGTACGACCGTTACCTGGAAGAGATCGGACCGCTCCTGCGCGGTGAAGAAACCATGCACCGCCACGGTGACCGGCAGATTCCCATACGCCACATCATGCCTGATAACGGCTTCGTAGCCTTCGAGCCGAAGATTCCCATGTATGTGTCCGGGTTCGGTCCGAGGTCCCTGGCGCTGGCCGGAAAGCACGGGGACGGGGCGGTGATATCGCGACCGGACAACGCCGGCATGATGGAAACCATCTGGTCGATGATCGAGCGGGGGGCGGCGGAAAACGAGCGGCAACTCGACCGTGAAAATTTTTATGTAACAGCGCTGACCACCATGGTGGTGCTCGACGAGGGGGAGCCGAGCGACTCACCACGGGCCCGGGCGGAGTGCGATGCGTTCGTCATGGCAACGCTGCATTATGCCTACGACCAGTGGCGTAACTTCGGTCACCAGCCGAGCGGCCTGTACCGTGAGGTCTGGGACGACTATGTGGCTTTGCTTGAAAGCTATCCTGAAGATCGTCGCCACCAGCGCATTCATGCCGGACACAATTGCTGGGTGCTGCCGGAGGAGGCGCGTTTCGTGACCCGGGAACTCATCGAAGCCACCTGTATGGTCGGCACGCGTGACCAGCTTCTGGAGCGTCTGAACGAACTCGAGCAGGCCGGTTTGAACCAGGTGATGATTCTGCCTTCTTTCGAGCCTCGCTACGATGTGCTGGAGCGGGTCGGCCGGGACATCATCGCCAGTCTCACCTGACCCGCCGGAGGGTCAGGCGTATCGATTCCATGTGAGGACCTCTTCCACAGGCTTGCGCTTTACGGGTCGGAAAGGGCGCTCCGGGTAGCCCACGGCGATGTAGACGAACATGTGCAGATCATCCGGCACGTTGCACAGCTCGCGTATCTCGGCCTCGGCGTGTCCGGGAAAGGTCGTGAAGCAGGTGCCGACCCCGAGCGATCGGGCAGCGACGATCAGGTTCTGCGCGGCTGGGTAGATGGTGGAGTGCATGAAGCCCTCCTGCGGGTCGTGGGGCGGATACACCTTGCGTGCCATGCCCACGATCCAAGCGGGAACCTTCGCGAAGTGCTTCGCCAGGTGCTCAGCACCCACGAGCATCCGTTCCTCCACGCCATCCTGTCCCTGGGGTCTGCTGGCGAAGAACGGTGCCATGCCTGCAAGGACTTTTTCTCCCACGGGTTCTTTGATCGCCGGGTCCTCTATCACAAGAAACTCCCAGCCCTGGCTGTTGCCAGGATTGGATGCCCGGGTGGCGGCAAAGATCAGCTTTTCCAGCGTCTCTCTCGGCACCGGATCTTCTTTGAAGTACCGCATGGCCGTACAGGTTTCCATTGCTTCGAGCACTTCCATCTGCGTTCTCCTATTCCGAAAGGCTGATGGCCTGCGCAGGGCACATTTCAATCGCGTCTTTCGCTTTGGCGATGAAATCTCCGTCGGGGCTGTCGTTCAGCACGCTCGGCGTGCCATCGTCGCTCAGCTCGAACAGCTCCGGTTGCAGGTAGGCGCACTGGCCGGAGCTGAGACATTTGTCGTGATCGATGGTGAGTCTGGTCATGTGTTTGCTCCTCAAGTGTTCCAGGCGACGGGCAAGGTATCGACACCGTGCATGACGTGCGCGGCGATCTCTTCCGGAGCGCCGGTCAGGCGCAGTCCCGGCAGCCGATCGAGAATGGCGCGTACGGCGATCCGGGCCTCCAATCGCGCAAGCGGTGCACCCATGCAGTAGTGAATGCCTTTGCCGAAGGCGTAGTGGCGTTTGGTTTGCTGATAGGGGCGGGTGATGTCGAACTGCCCGGCGGTGTCGCCCCAGAATTCCGGGTCGACGTTAGCGGCGCCGAACATACAGATGACTTTGGTGTCTTTCTGCAGCGCTCTGCCGCCGAGCTCCGTTTCCCGGGTGTTGGTGCGGAAGAGGCCGTTGACGGGAGAGTCGAAACGCAGAGATTCTTCCACGGCATTCGGCAGCAGGTCCCAGTCGTTCTTCAGCATGTCGAGCTGGTCGGGGTGCTCCAGCAGACGGTAGATCAGGTTGCCGATGAGCTGGGTGGTGGTCTGGCTGCCGGCGATGAAGAGGAAGAACATGAAGCCCATGACCTCTTCGTCGTTCAGGCTACGTCCATCGAGCTCCGCAGTGATCAGCGACGTGATCACATCGTCGGGCAGAGTTTCGCCGGCAGCTATTTTCTGTCGGCGCTCGTCCAGCACACCCTTGAGATACAGGTGTCCGGGCGTATCCATTGGCGGGCGGGGTATCTTTCCTGGCGGCGTGCTGGGGTGGATGACCCCCTCGGCGGTTGGGCGGATGTTCAGCGCCACTTCCTCGTCGATGCCCAGCAGCCGCGCGATGACGATCAGCGGCACCGGCACGGCGAAAAGCTGCATCAGATCACCTTCACCCTTCTGAACAAAGCCGTCGATGAGGTTCCGCACCAGCTCGGCGATCTCGTCTTCCATCGCCAGGAGCTGCGCTGGAGAGAAAGCTTTGTTGATGAGCCTCCGGTCGAAGAGGTGTTCCGGCGGATCGACGCTCACGAGCACGCCACCTTCGGCATGGGCCAGGCCCGGACCTGAATTGCTGGTCCAAAGCTCCCAGTCTTTGAGCAGCCCGGCGACGTCGGCTTCGCGGGTTACCGCATACCAGTCGAACGGTTTGTCCGCATGTGCGAATGGGCATTCCTTCTGCATACGCTGAAAATGCCGCTGAGTGTTCTTCTGAAAGTCCGGGTCGAAAAAATCGAAGTCGGCCATGCTTCCCCCACGCTGATGATCCCAACAGATGTATAGAAGCCGCAGCGATTAGTAAAGAGGGAGGAGGTGCCCGATGCCGGGCACTTGTGCCATCATCCCGAGGCTGTGACTTTTTTAATCCATTCAAGAGGAGATATCTCAACGATGAGCGAAGCAACCGAAGAAGCCGTCCTGGTCGAACGTCGGGGCCGGGTGATGATCATCACCCTGAACCGCCCGCAGGCGATGAATGCTATCAACGGCGCGCTGTCCCACGGGCTGCTGGCTGCCGTGAAGGAGCTCGAAGCCGACGACTCCCTGACCGCCGGCGTGATCACTGGTAACGGCCGGGGTTTCTGTTCAGGCATGGACCTGAAAGCGTTTGCCCGCGGTGAAGACATCGGCCCGCTGACCACGTTCATTCGCGAAGGATGCGAAAAGCCCCTCATCGCGGCGATCGAAGGCTTTGCGCTGGCCGGCGGCTGCGAGATTGCGCTGACCTGCGATCTGCTCGTCGCCTCGAAAGGCGCGAAGATCGGTATCCGTGAGGTAAAAGTCGGGCTCTTTGCTGCTGCTGGCGGCGTATTCCGTCTGCCGGCTCGCGTGGGCTACGCACGCGCGATGGAAATGGCCGTGACCGGCGAACCCATCACCGCGGAAGTGGCGATGGAAAACGGCATGCTTAGCGAGCTTACCGAAAAGGGTGGCGCGCTGGAGGCCGCTGTTGGCTGGGCCGACCGTATTGCCGAGAATGCGCCGCTCGCGGTGAACGCGTCTAAGGCACTGATTCGTGCAGCCGGTCAGGGCATCGATGAAGACACCCTCTGGGAAATGCAGGTGCCGCTGCAGAAGAAAGTGTTTACCTCCAACGATGCGAAGGAAGGGCCGAAGGCCTTTGCCGAAAAGCGGGCACCTAATTGGACGGGTAGCTGAGTTTTCGGGAGCCTCATCGATTTGAGACGGGCCGCAGGCCTGTCTCAAACTCGTTTCTATATTTGCACTTACGGTCAAACGAACCGTATAGTTCGGCGTTGCCGCAGTAGCTAGAGGGACTGGCGGCCAAGAGTTACCGGACGCACTGGTGTGCATCCGGTTGGAGAGGGGGAGAGGAGCCGAGTCGTACCGCTCTCGTATTCGCTTTCCGTTTCATGGAGACCAGGGAGCTTTTTAATGAAAGTACGTAAGACCGCATCACGCGCGGTTGGCCTGATTGCTGCCGCGTGCAGCGCTTTCGCCGGTTCAGCCGGTGCAGAGGAGCAGGCAGACCGGGGAACGATCGAAGAGATCGTCGTTACCGCGCAGTTCCGCGAACAGAGCCTTCAGGACACCCCAATCGCCATCACCGCTATGGATGCGGAGTTGATGGAGCAGCGGGGTTACACAGATATTTCCGACGTCGCGGCGCAAGCGCCGAACGTCACTCTCAACCCGCAGCCGCAGAGTGGTGGTGTTGGCCTGATCGCGTTCATCCGCGGTATCGGACAGGACGACTTCAACTATGCGCTCGAGCCGGGCGTGGGTATTTACGTGGACGATGTCTACATCGGCCGTGGTGGTGGGCAGGTATTCGACCTGTATGACATCGAACGGGTGGAGGTATTGCGTGGACCGCAAGGCACGCTGTTCGGCCGCAATGCCGCGGGCGGTGCGGTGCATGTGATCACCAAGAAGCC
>JAUIKX010000271.1 GCA_030430515.1 Gammaproteobacteria bacterium
GTGGAGGATGTGGGCATCGTCGTGGGGCAGGCGCTGGCTGAAGCGGTTGGCGACAAGAAAGGCATCTTCAGATATGGCCACGCTTATGTGCCGCTCGATGAAGCGCTCTCGAGAGTCGTGATCGATCTGTCCGGTCGACCGGGGCTTGTATACAACGTCGAGTACACACGCGCCCGTGTGGGCGATTTCGATGTCGATCTGTTCCAGGAGTTTTTTCAGGGGCTCGTCAATCACGCACGGATGACGCTGCACATCGACAACCTCCGTGGGGTCAATGCGCACCACCAGGTGGAGACGATTTTCAAAGCCTTCGGGCGGGCTCTGCGGGTTGCTTTGACGGCTGATCCTCGCATGGCAGACACCGTGCCTTCCACGAAGGGAGCGCTGTAGTTTGGATCTCATTCCTGCAATCGACCTGAAGGAAGGGCAATGCGTGCGTCTGCGTCAGGGGCGTATGGATGACGCGACGGTCTTTTCCTCCGACCCGGTGGCCATGGCGCGACATTGGGCCGAGCAGGGCGCTCGACGTCTGCATATCGTCGACCTGGATGGTGCATTTGCCGGAGAGCCGAAGAACCGGACGCTCGTCGAAGCCATGGTGGCTGCGGTGGGTCAGGTGCCCGTGCAGTTGGGGGGCGGCGTGCGCAGCGAGGAAATCGCCCAGGCCTATTTCGAAGCAGGTGTTGCCCGCCTGATCGTCGGCACCCGGGCCATCGAGGAGCCGGAATTTCTGCTTGGCCTGGCTCAGCGCTTCCCGCATCGCATTCTTCTCGGTCTGGATGCGCGCAACGGCATGCTGGCGACAGCGGGCTGGGATGAAACCAAATCGGTCAGTGCCGTGGAGTTTGTGCGGAACCTGGGCGAAGTGCCTCTGGCGGGTATCGTATACACCGATATCGACCGTGACGGCATGCTTCAGGGGCTCAATGTGGAGGCCACGGTGGCACTCTCCGTAGAAGCGGGCATCGACGTCATCGCCTCAGGTGGCGTGCACACGCTCGAAGACCTGGAAACGCTCAGTGATGCGGTGAAAGCAGAGCCTGCGTCGCGTATTTCCGGCGCAATTACGGGGCGGGCGATTTATGAGGAAACGCTGCGATTTGCCGAGGGGCAGGCGCTTCTTGATAGGCTGATCGAGCGAGACTCCCGGCAGTAACCAGCTCCACGTCCTCCGGCAACGTTCGCAACGCCTCCTCCAGATAGCTGATGCTGAGTTCATACGGGTGGGCGATGATGATCGCCTGCCCACGCCTGCGGGCAATGTTCAGGGCCTTCTGAAACGCGTTGTGAATCGAACGCCGTTCAATCACGTGGTCGAGAAATACGTCCCGTTTGGTTGATGGAATGGCGGCGGCGCGCGCGGTGTCGAGCGCAACGGTGCGGGCGGTGGTGCGGCTGTCCAGAAAGTACAGCCCGCGGTTTTTTACCACCTGCATGACTGCCTGCATGGCCTGGGGTTCGGCAGTGAGCAGGCTGCCGGTGTGGTTGTTGACACCTGCGAGGTTAGGCACTGCATCCAGTGCGGCCTCGAAGTGGTGTCTGAGTTCTGCATCATCCATGTTGGACATCAATGTGCCCTGCTCCAGGCGCGCCCAGGGGCTCGGGTGCGGCTCCATGGGCTGGTGGAGAATGATTTCGAAACCTCTTGCGGAAGCCTCCATCGCCGCGTTGCGGGCGTGGGGAGCGAAGGGCAGCACGGCAAACGTCAGCGGCCCTGGCAGATCGAGCAGGCGCTTGGTGCGGGATTCGTGGTAGCCCACATCGTCGATGACTACGGCAAGCTGCGCAGCCTGAACGCTGCACGCAAAAGCGCACAGCACAGCAGTTGCTGCACTCCGCCGGATGATCTGCCTGAACAGAATCTTCCCCCAGATGTCTTTTTGTTCTTCTAACTCACCGGCGGATACGCGACTCTTGGTGGTCGGTTACGCTGATGGTTGTGGCGCTGAACTCTAGCGGTTCAGTCGTCGGGAAGCTTACGCCGGATGCGGTGCGATTGCCACAGATGCCTTGGTCTTCAGTTGCGTCAATGCCGCGTCGATGAGCTTGTCTGGATCACCTTCCCAGGTGATGTCCGGTGCGATGCCGCTTTCGTGTATCGCGGCCCCGGTTGGTGTGTAGTAGTGAGCGGTGGTGAGCTTGATTCCGCGGCGTCCAGGCAGGTTGAGTACTGATTGTACCGAGCCTTTGCCGTAGGTATTCGTGCCCATCAGCGTCGCGCGGTTGCGATCTCTCAAGGCGCCGGCGACGATCTCGGCTGCCGATGCGGAGCCGCCGTCGATGAGGACGATCAATGGCGTGTCGGGAAAGGCTGCGGCAGGAGACGCATCGAACTGCTGCAGCGCGGTCTGTTCCCGGCCTTTCGTCGACACGACGGGGCCGCCTTCAAGAAACTCGCCGGCCACGTCGACAGATGCGCCGAGAATGCCGCCCGGGTTGTTTCGCAGGTCCAGAACGATGCCGTCAAGGTCGGTGCCCGTCGCTGTAATGGCCTGCTTCAGATCGGCGTGGGTCTCGCGGTGAAATCGGCTGATGCGAAAATATACATATCCCGGCGCCAGCACCCGGTGGGTGACGCTGGGAACCCCGATCGAAGCTCTTTTGAGCGTCATCTGAAGCCGTTCAGGGCCGGTAGCGTCTGTCCTGCGCAGCAACGTTAGTGTGGTCTCGCTTCCAGGTGTACCTCGAAGCATGCTGATCACCTTCAGAAGCCTTTTGCCGCGCAGAGGCTCGCCATCGACAGCGATCAACCGGTCGCCGGCACGAATGCCTGCTGACTCGGCTGGCGTGCCGGGCATTGGACTGATGATGGTGAAATACCCTTCCAGAAGGCCCAGCTCCACGCCGATGCCGCCAAACTGGCCCGTGGCATCGATCTGCAGCTCATCGTAGTTGTGCTGGTCCAGATATTTGCTGTGTGCATCGAGGCCGCTGACCATGCCTCTGAGCGCATCATCGAGCAGCTGCTCGCGGCTGACCTCGTCGACGTACTCGTTACTCACGTGCTGCAGCACTTCGGCGAATGTGCGCGCGTCATCGCCGATCGGGCTTTCCACCCGATTGTTGCGGGCAAGCATCACCCCGAGGGTCACACCGGTGACCATGCTGGTGAGAATGCCGACGAGCGTGGCGGTGCGCAGCTGCATGCGTTACCTGCTGAGCCAGGAACGGGGGTCCAGTGTAGTGCCTTTGCGACGGATCTCGAAGTAGACGCCGTCGAACGCCTGGCCGCCGCTCTGTCCAGCGTGGGCGATGACTTCGCCACTTTCCACGAAATCGCCTTCGGTCTTGGTGACGTCATCGGTGTACCCGTACAGCGACATGTAACCCGAGCCGTGGTCAATGATGGTCAGGAGCCCGAAACCTCGCAACCAGCCTGCGAAGACCACGCGGCCCCGGTGCACAGCCTGGACCGGAGCGGTGGCCTCCGTGCGATACACCATACCTTCCCAGCGAAGGCGACCATCGGCCCTGCTCTCGCCGTATTTGTAGATGAGGTGCCCGGAACTCGGCGGCCTGAGCCTGCCTTTGCGCGCAATGAAATCGCTGCCGTCGAGCTCCTTCCGGCGTCTCTGCAGTTCCCGCACCAGCGCCTCCAGGCGGTTCCGGTCGGCGCGCAGGGCCTGAGCTCTTGCGGATTTGCTCGAGAACTCCTCTGCGAGCCTCGCGATGAGAGTGGAACGCTCGCTGCGCTGGGATTCGAGTTCGGCGCGCCTGCCTTCGAGCTGCTGCCGGGTGTCCGTCAGTCTGGTGCGCTCCGCATCGAGCTGTGAATGGTTGTCTTCGATCGCGACGAGGGTGGCCTGGTACCCCTTGAGCGCTTCCATGCGTGCGTCGGAGAAGTAACGGTGGTAGCGCAGCATGCGCTCGAAGTCGCTCGGAGATTCCTGGTTGAGCAGCGCCTTGACCACGTCCTGCCCTTGCAGGCGGTAGGCCGCGTTGACGTGCTGCGAGATTCGGTGCGCCTGTTTCGCGCGCACCACGGACAGACGGTTGCGCTCCGTCTCCAGCCCTCCGATCTCAGTTTCTATGGTCGCCAGGGCCTGGTCGGTGCGTCGTACCTTGCCGGTAATGTCCGAAACCGCATGGTCCTGACTTTTCAGCTCTGTCTGCAGTCTGGCCTGTTTTCGGCTGGCTTCGTCCAGCCATTCGTCCAGTGCGTTGAGCTCCTCGACAATCTCTTTGAGCTCCGCAGCGGTAGACGCTTCGTCTACCGGCTGGGGCCAGGCCAGCATGCTGAACGTGAGAGCGCTGGCAAGCAGGAGCTGTCGCATCAGGCGCTTTGGCTCTCCCGGTACACCGCCAGACTGCTACCGGTCATCTCCGGAGGTATCTCCAGATCCATCAGGGCAAGTAGGGTGGGGGCGACGTCGCGAAGCGTGCCACCGGGCTGAAGTTCGAGCTGCTTTGGCCCGACGTAGACCAACGGTACGGGCTCGCAGGTGTGAGCGGTATGTGCCTGGCCGGTTTCGGCATCTGCCATCTGTTCGCAGTTGCCGTGGTCGGCGGTGATGAGCATCTGGCCGCCGGTACGCTCTATGGCCTCCACCAGCCTGGCCAGGCTTGCGTCCAGAGTTTCCACAGCTTTGATGGCGGCTGCGAGCACGCCGGTGTGCCCGACCATGTCGCCGTTTGCGTAGTTGACGATGATCAGGTCGTAGTCGCCCGAATTGATGGCGGCAACGAGCTTGTCCGTCACTTCCGGTGCGCTCATCTCCGGCTTCAGATCGTAGGTTGCGACATCCGGAGAGTTGACCAGAACCCGTTCCTCCCCGCCGAACTCGGCCTCTCTGCCACCGGAGAAAAAGAACGTCACGTGGGCATATTTTTCCGTTTC
>JAUIKX010000272.1 GCA_030430515.1 Gammaproteobacteria bacterium
GATGCCGTAGGCGATGAAGAAGCGCTGATCGCCGGTCAGCCCGTCGATCTCAGGCGCTACCGTGTCGCCCAGCGACAGTCTGTAAGCGCGGTGGGCGACGGTGATGCCGGCCAGATCGGCGATGTTCTCGCCCAGCGTCAGCTTGCCGTTGATGGCCGTGTCTTCCAGCGGCCTGTAGGCGCTGTACTGCGCCACGAGCTTTTCAGCACGCATCTCGTAGGCGTTCGCGTCTTCCGCCGTCCACCAGTCGCGCAGCCTCCCGGAGCCATCGAATTTCCGGCCCTGGTCGTCGAAACCGTGGCTGAACTCGTGGCCGATGATGGCGCCGATCGCACCGTAGTTGCTGGCGTCATCGGCTTCGGCGTCGAAAAACGGCGGTTGCAGGATTGCGGCGGGGAAGACGATCTCATTCAGTGTGGGGCGGTAATAGGCGTTGACGGTTTGCGGCGTCATACCCCATTCGCCGCGGTCCGTTGGCTTGCTGATCTTGGCGATGTCGTAGGCGTAGTTGTAGCGGTTGGCGTTCTGCACATTCAGCAGCAAATTGTCGGCGGTAGTTTCCAGGCCATCATAGCTGCGCCATGTGTCCGGGTAGCCGAGCTTGGCCGTGAATGCCGCCAGCTTTTCGCGTGCCTTTGCTTTTGTTGCGTCGCTCATCCAGTCGAGCTCGTCGATGCTTTCCCCGAAGGCCCTGCGCAGGTTCTCCACCAACGTACCGATCTTTGCTTTGTGTGTTTCAGGAAAATGGCGATCGACGTAGACCTTGCCGAGCAGCTCTCCCGCCGCGCGGTTGACGAAGGCGATGGCGCGTTTCCAGCGCGGGCGCAGCGACTGCTGGCCGCGCAGCTTCCGTCCCTGGAAATCGAACATCTCTTCGACGAACGCGTTGGAAAGGTAGGGCGCGTGTGCGCGCAATACGTGCAGTTTCAGGTAGGACTTCCAGGTGGCCACATCGTTTTCGATGACGATCCGGGGTAACGCCGAAAAGTAGCTGTCCTGTGCGATCACGTAGAGTTTCTGCGCAGGCACCGCTGCCGCATCGAACAGATCGGCCCACGCGAGGTTCGGAGATTGCACCTCCAGCTGCGCTGGCGTGAACTTGTTTGTATAAATGCGCTGGCGGTTGCGGTTCTGCACGCGGTCCCACTGAGCTCTGGCGAGACGGGTTTCCAGACCAACGATTGCCTCCGACGAGCGCGTGGCGTCGGGCCATTTCATCAGAGCGTACAGATTGCGGATGTGCGTTGCGTAATCTGTGCGTGCCTGGCTGAGTTTGTCGCTGTCTTCCAGATAGTAGGAGCGGTCTGGAAGGCCCAGCCCCGACTGCCAGATGTAGAGACGCACGATGTTCGGGTCGTCTGCGTCGGCATCCTGAAAGAACGTCAGCGGCACGTTTGCGCCGACGGGCTGCAGCGCACCGAACAGCGCCCAGATGTCTTCGTGGGTGCTCGCCATCTCGATCTGCTCGAAAAGCGGTTCGAGCGCTGCCGTCCCAGCGGCCGCTACTGCGTTTTCGTTCAGGAACGAACGGTACAGATCGCGTATGCGCCGGGCATCCGCGGATTGACCTTTACCTGAAGGCTCTTCCTCCAGAAGCGCGCGCACCTGAGCCTCAGTGCGTTCGATCACCTCGCGCCCAACACCGTAGGATGTGTACTCGTCGGGAATCGGGTTGGTGTCGATCCAGCTCTGGTTGACGAAGGCGAAGAAGTCGTCCTGCGGGCGGATGTCGCGGCTCAGCTCCGAGGCGTCGAAGCCGCTCCGTACCGTCGCCGGTCGTTCTTTCTCCGGGCGGTCGCCGACACATCCGGCCAGAACAAGAGTGAGTGCACAGGTCGCCAGCCGGGCGAGCTTCATAGAGGTCTCCTCAGCCGGCGTCTTCCAGCTTCAGCGTGTCTCGCAGTTCCCTTTTGAGGAATTTGCCGTTGGCATTGCGGGGCAGCGGTTCTTCGGTAAACCAGATGTATCTTGGGATTTTGTGTTTGGCGATGAGTGATGAGCAGTGTTCCCGCAGGTTGTCGGCGGTGGTGGTGGCACCTTCCTGAAGGAATACGGCAACGCCGACTTCTTCGCCCAGGCGGTCGTCCGGCACTCCGAAAACGGAGCATTCGCTGACGTCGGCATGCTCGTAAAGTGCGCTTTCGACCTCCGCGCAGTACACGTTCTCACCGCCGCGCAGCACCATGTCTTTGATGCGGTCGACGATGAAGATAAAGCCATCCTCGTCGATGCGCGCCATGTCGCCGGTGTGCAGCCAGCCGTCGGTGATGGTTTCGGCGGTGGCGTCCTCGCGATTGAGGTAGCCGCGGATCACGTGCCCGCCGCGCACCCAGAGCTCACCGGGTTCGCCCTGCGGTACCTCGACGCCGTTTTCGTCGACACACTTGGCCTCGAATGCCGGCATGGCGGGGCCGCAACTATCAGGCTTATCGAGAAAATAATCGCCATTGATGGAAGTGATGATGCCGCAGGTTTCGGTCATGCCGTAGCCGGTATTGGGGCGTGCGGCCTGTGTGGCTTTGTCGATCTTGCCGACGAGATCGGGCTGCAGTTGTGCACCTCCGCCGCCGAGGCTCAGTAGAGAGGACGTATCGGTTTTTTCGAAGTCCGGGTGCATGATCACTTCGCGGGACATCACCGGCACTCCGGTCATGGCGGTGATCTTCTCCTTTTCGATCAGCCTGAGCGCTTCACCGGCATCCCATTTGTACATGTGCACGAGCTTGCCACCGGTGAGGGTGGCGCCTTGCGCCACACAGTTGTTGGCAGTGACGTGGAACAAAGGTGTGGTGACCAGAGACGCGCCCGGAGGGGGCACGTCGTCAGCACTTGCCAGCCCGCGCTTGACGGCTATGTTGCTGGCCATGGCGCCGGCAAACGCCAGGCTGAAAACGTTGGACACGCAACCGCGATGGGTCTGCTGCGCGCCCTTGGGGTGCCCCGTGGTGCCGGAGGTGTAGAAGATGCAGGCGTCGTCGTCCGGTTGGACGGTGACGTCAGGCATGCTGCCGCCGAAGTCGATGAGCGCCTGCCAGGGAACGATGCCGTCTGATGCGTCCATGCGCACGCCGACCATGACCATCGGGTCGATTTCGTCGAGGTGATCCGGAATGATGCGGTCCAGCCGTTCCTGGTCGGCGATGAGCACTTTGGGTTTGGTGTCGTTCAGCGCGTAAACCATTTCCCGGCCCACCCACCAGGCGTTCATGCCCACGACGATGGCGCCGATGGAGAGCGTTGCCCAGTAGGCCTGCAGCCACTCGGGGTAGTTGCGCATGGCGATGGCGACGTAGTCGCCGTGTCCGACGCCCTGGTCGATCAGCCAGTTGGCAATCGACGCAACGCGTGCGTGGGTTTCGGCGTAGGTCAGCCGCTCATCTTCATAAACCAGGTATTCATTGTCGGCAAAAGCGGCGGAAGCGAGCCATACCTCGCGAAGGCTTGCCGGTGCATTCTTGTAGGTCTTGATCGGGATCCCGCGCACATCGACGCGTTCCACTTCGAACTGGGCACCCGGCGCCGTGAGTTCGTCCCAGGTTTCTTTATACAGCTGATACAGATCCGTCACCTTTTCCGTCCCCTCAAACGCAGAAGAGGAGGGACTTTAACGGGCGTCGGGGAAAAAGCAATGGGGGTGTCCGAACGGACGCGTTCGAAGAACTCGCGTACACGCCTTGCCGACTTTCACAACACAAGCGAGTGGTCGATCTCGCAAACACACCCCGCGAAAGTTCAGAGACACTGTACCCGAGCGAACAGACCGGTTCTGAAATGAAGCGAAAGGCCTTACTTCTGATTGTGCTGATTACCGGTAGTCCCGTTGTGGCGGATTCAGCTCAGCCCTGGCGCCCATCGGATTGCGCAGGGGAAAGCCCATCGATTCAGTTCCGGACGTGCGAATCGGAGGTGGTTCCTGCAGAATCGCGGCCATTGTCCGGGCTGGTCTGGTCTGAATGCCTGCAAAACTGTCCATCATCATTCCTGTGCTCAATGACGCGGCAGCACTCGAAGCGTTGCTCGGGCAGCTGGCCGGTGTGGATGCGGAGCTGGTCGTCGTCGATGGTGGCAGCAGCGATGCGAGCAGAGAGGTTGCCGAGAAAGCCGGAGCCCGATTGATACACAGCCCACCAGG
Source organism: Gammaproteobacteria bacterium (assembly GCA_030430515.1). Lineage (GTDB taxonomy): Bacteria > Pseudomonadota > Gammaproteobacteria > Pseudomonadales > Azotimanducaceae > SYFY01. The sequence goes on from JAUIKX010000272.1 coordinate 4,133, forward strand.
GCGTGGCTTTCAACTGCAGGCCGGTGTCGAAGCGAGCCATGGCGAGCGTTTGTGGTTTGTGCACGCAGACTCGAAGATCTCCTTCGGTGCGGTATGCAGCGTTGCTGATGCATCGCCCGGCTGGGGACGTCTCCGTCTGCGTTTCGACAGCCACACGCTCGCGATGAGAACCATCGCCTGGTTCATGCATTGGCGGAGCCGCTTGAGCGGGATCTGTACCGGCGATCAATCGATCTGGGTGGACCGAGGCCTGCTTGAACGCGTGGGCGGGGTGCCCAGGCAGCCATTGATGGAAGATATCGAACTGAGCCGCCGTCTCCGTCGCCACGCAGCACCACAGGTATTGCTGGACGAAGTCTGCACCTCGGCCAGACGCTGGCAGCATCGTGGCGTTGTGCGTACGGTGCTGCAGATGTGGTGGTTTCGTCTGCGCTATTTCTTTGGCGTCAGCGCGGAGCGGCTGGCTCGCGAGTACCGGAGCTCGTAAGGTGCCGGGCGATTCAGGTGTGCTCCATGCAGTCGTAGAACTCGGTGCGCTCCGATGACACAGCTATCGCCGGTGGTGATGGTGTTTGCGCGTTCACCCGTTCCCGGGACGGTAAAACGTCGACTTGCTGCAACGATCGGTGAGGAAGCAGCGCTGCGGGCACACTGTGAACTGGTCGAGAACGTGCTCACCCGTCTGGAACCGCTGAGTAG
>JAUIKX010000273.1 GCA_030430515.1 Gammaproteobacteria bacterium
TCGCCTTCTTGCACCGATTGTGTTTGTCGTGCCTCTTCAGCTGTTGTCCTACCATGTAGCGGTGCTCAAAGGCACAGATGTAGACCAGCCAAGGAACCTCGCAAAATCCGTTACGGTGGAGTAACGGAATCCCCAAGGGAAGCAGGCAGCGGAAAAGCGAGGGTCACAATCGTACCGCTGTCCTGCGTGGACTGTACGTCGACGGTTCCCTTGTGAAACCTCATAACGCCTGCAACAAACGATAGTCCCAGACCGCTCATCTGCGCTGGCTGTGTGGTGAAGAATGGGTCGATGGCCTTGTTTTTCTGATAGGGGGACATGCCTTTGCCGTTGTCTTTCAGTACGACGAGCAGGCTTTGATCTTTCAGCGCTGCACTGATCGATAGCTCCAGGCCGCTCCTGCCTCTGGCATGGACGGTATTTTCGGCAATGCGGCGCAGCGCTTCCCGTAGCAGCTTCGCATCGCCGCTGATTGTCGGAATGTCATCCGTAAGATGCAGGGACAGGGTCGTGCCCGGCGCAGTATATGCCTCGAGGTCTGCGTCTCTGATCAGGTGGCGCAAGTCGATCTGTTGGTCGTCGCCGAATATGTTCCCCGTATAGGTTTGAAGGTGGTTGGTCAGCTTAGCGAGCTGGCTCGTTGTTTGAATGATCTGGTCGGTTCGATTTCCAATGTTGCTCGCAAGTTCGGGGAGCTCATGAGCCAGCAGCTCCGTCGCGCCGGAAAGTTGCTGGAGCAGGTTGTTGTAGTGGTGGGCGACCCCCCCGGCCATGTCTGAGAGCCCCTTCAGACGATCTATCTCAGCGGCTTGCTCCGCCAGACGGACCTCCGCCTGAAGTCGGGCCTCACCAGCCGAAATGGCGCGGCGTCTCGAGATATAGATGATGAGTGAAGCGGTCGATATGAAGACCGGCAGCAGAACGGAGGGGGAGTTCCACGCCAGGGGCCACAATCGGGCTGAAGCCCAGGTGTACAGCAGTAGGGTGAGAGAGAAGGAGACCATCATAGCGAACAACGGTGTGATCAGTATCGGCACCGCGATCAGCACTGCCGTCAGGTAGATGTAGGAAGAGAGCTGCAGCGAGGCGTTCCCTGTGAGCATGTGCTGCAGAATCGACATGACGATGAAAGCCCACGCAACCAGAAGAAAAGTCTGGATCACCCAACCTTGTGGTGTGTGTCGCCAGACATATCCCCCTGCGCTTGCCAGAGTGAGGCTGCCGATCAATGGCAGTACGACGAACTCGTCCAACCCGAGCGGGATGTGGGCCAGCGCTTCGACGAGCAATAGAACAGCGAAGATGGGTAGCGCAAACCTCAGCGTGCGGTAAGCATCGGCGAGGTAGGGAGATGAAAGAGGTCTGGTCATGAAAAAGCACTTCGGGAGGCATGCGGAGCACCCCGAAGCGCTATCAGAAAAAGGTCAACCGCCAAGCGCTGCCTTTGCGCCCGCAATCGCGCCGGCATAGATTCCGTTCGCCACGTTGACTGCATCGGCTTCCGGTACGCCTCTCGGCTCGAACGTGCCCGTCCAGATGACGACCGTGGTGTCGTCGCCGTTGTCGCCGAGCTGTACCGTGGCGGAATAGTTGGCAAACGGCAGAGCAGAGTCTTCGTTGATGATCGAATAGGTGAATGCACGGGCTTCTTCGCTGCAGGCATCCAGACGCTCCACGACCTTACCGCCACCCATGCCGATCGTACGCACTGCGCCGACACCTTCGCCTTCGAAACTGAAAGATTCTATCGGGCCACCGACCTTGAGGCCGGTGAAGTCTGAGAGTCGCGCCCATACTGCACTGAGCGGAGCATTGACGGTTTTTACGACTTGAGCCGTTGCCATGATGTTTCCTTTGTCTGATTCAGGCGTCAGAGGCTAGCGCTAATCAATAGGAGTGTCGACACATGTCGAACGCCAGCCTTTACAATATGGACTGAACAGGAGCAGCAGCACTTTGGACGTTACCCACATTATCGATGGGCTCAATGAGCGCCAGCGGGAGGCGGTTACCGCACCGCTTGGTAATCACCTGGTCATTGCGGGGGCCGGCAGCGGCAAGACCCGGGTACTCGTGCACCGTATTGCGTTCCTGGTTGAGGCTGTCGGGGCTTCGCCGTTCGGCATTCTGGCGGTTACGTTCACCAACAAAGCAGCAGCCGAGATGCGCATTCGCATCGAAGAGCTGCTCAACCTGTCGGTGCGCAGCATGTGGGTGGGCACGTTCCACGGTATTGCTCATCGGCTGCTGCGTATGCACTGGCGGGAAGCCGGCCTTCCTGAGAACTTCCAGATACTCGACGCTGACGATCAGCTGCGTCTGGTCAAGCGGGTTATGCGGTCTCTCGATATCGATGAGCAGAAATGGCCGGCAAGGCAGGCTACCTGGTTCATCAATGGGCAGAAAGATGAGGGGAAACGTGCTCGTGATGTGCCGGCAGGAGATGATCTTTTTCAGATCACCCACAAGAAGATCTATGAAGCATATGAAGAGCTCTGCCAGCAGAGCGGGTTGGTGGACTTTGCGGAGCTGCTCCTGCGCAGCCATGAGCTGTGGTTGAACGACCCCGAGCTTCTGGCTCACTATCAGGGCCGGTTCCAGCATATTCTCGTGGACGAATTTCAGGATACCAACACCATTCAATACGCCTGGTTGCGGGTGCTGGCGGGAGACAAATCCCACGTCATGGCGGTGGGAGACGACGATCAATCCATCTACGGCTGGCGAGGCGCCAGAATCGAGAACATCCACCGCTACTCCGAGCATTTTCAGCCGGTCAACGTCATTCGCCTCGAGCAGAACTACCGCTCAACCAGCAATATCCTGAAGGCGGCGAATGGCTTGATCGAGAAGAACAGCGATCGCCTGGGTAAAGAGCTGTGGACGGACGGTGAGGCGGGCGATCCCATCCGACTGTACTCCGCTTACAATGACCTGGACGAAGCACGATTCATTGCCGACCGATCTCAGCGGTGGATCGATCATGGCGGCAGCCCGCAGGAGATCGCGGTGCTTTATCGGTCGAACGCGCAGTCACGGGTGCTGGAAGAAGCATTTCTGCGCGCCGACATCCCTTACCGCATATATGGCGGCCAGCGGTTCTTCGAGCGGGCTGAGATCAAAAATGCGCTGGCTTACATGCGCCTCGTGCATGAGCGCCACTCAGACCCGGCGTTCGAGCGCGTGGTGAATACGCCAACGCGGGGCATCGGCGACAAAACGGTTGATGCGATCCGGCTCTACGCCCGGGAGCGTGGTATCTCTCTGTGGCAGGCCAGCAAAGAGGGAATAGCCGATGGCACTTTTCCAGGCCGTATTGCCAATAAAGTCAGTGTCTTCCTGCGCCTGATAGACGATATGGCGGAAACCGCACGCGAGATGAAGCTGCACGAGATCGCAGAGCACTGTATCGATGCTTCGGGGCTCATGACCTTTCATATGAGCGAACGGGGTGAGCGGGGCCTCGCGCGCAAGGAGAACCTCGAAGAACTCGTGCGCGCGTGCAGACAGTTTTCCCAGGATGCAGTGTTTCCTCTGGAGGCTGAGCTGGAAACGAGCCCGCTTGCGGATTTTCTCGATCAGGTGGCGCTCGACTCCGGTGAGTCACAGGCGGAATCCGGTCCGGCCGTGCAGATGATGACTCTACATTCGGCCAAAGGCCTCGAGTTTCCGCTGGTGTTTCTGGCTGGGGTGGAGGAGGGCCTGTTTCCGCACCGCATGTCTGCGGAAGACCCGGCCCGCCTTGAAGAAGAGCGGCGGCTCGCCTATGTCGGGGTAACACGCGCCATGCGGCAGCTCTATATCACTTACGCGGAAACGCGCCGGCTGCACGGTTCAGACAGCTACAATCGGCCCTCCAGATTCCTGCTCGAGATACCGAACGACGTGCTTGAAGAAGTGCGTGTGGGTGGCGTTGCCCAGCGAGGTCTGGGTGGAGGCTCTGTGTCTGGCGGCCTGTCCCACGGCCTTGAACCCGCGGAAGAAGGCATGTTGCGCATGGGCCAGCGCGTACTGCATGGCAAGTTCGGTGAAGGCGTGGTGATGCAGTGCGAAGGCAGCGGCGATCGCGCCCGCGTGCAGGTGAATTTCATGGGCGCAGGGGCCAAGTGGCTGATGCTCGGCTATGCAAACCTCGAGCCGCTCGACTGAACCGGTTTGAAATTTCGTAACAGCGAACAGGAGTCCATATGCGCTGGTTGTTAGTGTTGTGTGCGGTCGTTTGTCTGGGCGCCTGCTCAGGCGGGGAGTCGGCTGGTGGTGCTCAGGCAGAAAAATCGCGGCAGACCTTCAAATGGAAGCTGGTCACGACATGGCCCAAGAATCTGCCTGCGCTCGGCACCGCCCCTGAGCGTCTGGCGCGGCAGATCGAAGTCATGAGTGAAGGGCGCCTGAAGATCAAGGTTTACGGTGCGGGCGAGCTCGTGCCGGCCATGGAAGTGTTTGATGCCGTGAGCCAGGGCACCGCCCAGATGGGCCATGGTGCCTCCTACTACTGGCGCGGCAAAGCACCGATGGCGGCATTTTTTTCCACGGTACCTTTCGGGATGACAGCTCAGGAAATGAATGCCTGGCTGAACTATGGCGGTGGCCGTGAGCTGTGGGAAAAGCTCTACGCGCCGTTCGACCTGGTGCCGATGGCCAGCGGCAACACCGGCGTGCAGATGGGCGGTTGGTTCAACAAGGAAATCAACTCGTTGGCAGATCTCAAGGGGCTGAAAATGCGCATCCCCGGCCTTGGAGGTGAGGTGCTGAAGAGAGCGGGCGGAGAGCCGGTAGGGCTACCAGGCGGAGA
>JAUIKX010000274.1 GCA_030430515.1 Gammaproteobacteria bacterium
GCTGGTGCCGTTCAAGTCCGGCAAGATCAACATCTATAGAAGCCCGATTTTCTACTTCGTTGCGCTGACTGGATTGATGTCGCTTGCGCTGTTCAACTACCTGCCGCAAATCATGAAGCTCGACCAGGCTTCGTTAGCGGTGTTTCAGAGCCTTGTCTGGGTGGTTACCGGCTACCTGCTCGTGGTTGCGCTTCTGGTGATGTACATCTACTCGAAATCAGAGAAGCCATTCTGGGCCTACCTGACCAATTCGGCATTCGTCTGCCTGTTACTCATGACGCCCCTGGGTATCCCTTACTTCTTCGTATTCCGCGAGATTCTGCCTGGCGGCGAAGCGATGATGAACAAAAGCCTCGTGCCCCATTTCGTTGCAATGTTTTTCGGCGCCGGCCTGATGGAAGAGCTCATGAAGGTTACGCTGGTTCTGTTCGGCGCTCTGATCGTGCTGAAGGCTCAGGACTGGCGGCAGCGCCTGCCTGAGAAACTGTACGATCTCATTGCCATTCGCAGCCCGCTCGACGGCCTGCTGATGGGGCTGTTTGGCGGCGCGGGATTCATCTTCATAGAGACTGGCGGGCAGTATGTGGCGCAGGCGTTTCAGGGGGCAGTCAAGCAGGGCTACAGCGGCGAGGGTGGTCTGCTGGCAGCCTTGATGCTTCTGCTGCCGCGTACGATCAGCGGCATGGTCGGCCATATGGCCTGGGCTGGCATCACGGGTTACTTCATCGGGCTGGCGGTCATCCGACCCGGCCAGGCGTTGAAAATGGTGCTGATTGCCTGGGCCGGTACGTCGCTTCTGCACGCAGGCTGGAACAGCCAGAGCTTTGTGCCCGCGCTTTCGTACCTGTCGGTTGCCGCCGGTGGCGTTTTCCTCGTCTCCTGCCTGCTCAAAGCCCGGCAGCTCGAAATGGAAATGGGGCGTTCGGTTGAAAGCTACGGCTCCATCGTCGTGCAACCCGGCGACAGACCGTCACCACCTCCGCCGGCACCAGGCATCCGGCCGGAGCCGACTCCGGCGGCGCCGACGACCACGGCCGGCAGCATCATTAGTCTGATTTTCAGCAATGCGACGGTACCTGTGCGCATGGGCGAGCCTGTCGATCTCGCGGCGGTGGTTGGTGGGGTGCAGGCGGAAGTAACGCAGCACCCATCGCGCAAAGAAGTGCTGGGTTTGAAAAACGCCGGCGCCGATGCCTGGGTGGCGACACTGCGCGACGGCTCGACGCAGACCATCGATCCGGGCCGCAACATCCGTCTGGCAAATGGTGTGCGAATAGATTTCGGTGGCGGTCACGTGGCTGAGGTGCAGGTCTGATGGCTGACGAAACGCATCTTCCCGCGCTCGACGGTGGTCTGATTGCGCCACGCCAGCTTCATGTGATTCTTGCCCTGGACTGCTCTGGCTCCATGCGCGGAGAACGCATTGCCAGCCTGAACTACGCGGTGCGCTCGGCGATTCCGCAGCTGCAGTCGGTTGCTGCTGAAAATCCGGAGGTTCAGGTACTCGTGCGGGTGCTGCGGTTTGATACGGTGGCGCGTTGGCATGTCGAAGAGCCCTGTCCGGTGTCCGAACTGCAGTGGGAAGACCTGGAGGCCGGGGGAGAAACAGCGATGGGCTCAGCGCTTCGCATGATCAGCGATGCGCTGCATCCTGACAGGCTGTCTGGTCGGCAGTTGCCACCGGTGATCGTGCTCGCATCCGATGGCTATCCAACCGATGACATCGATCGAGCGCTCGACGATTTCTTTACGCATGAGGCGGTGGTCAAAGCCACTCGAATTGCGATTGCGATTGGCAGCAGCACCGACCTGGAAACCCTCGAACGATTCATGGACGCGCCGGAGGGGCGCATGAAACCGCTCCGGGCCAACAATGCCCCCGATCTGGTGAAGAGCATCAAATGGGCCACCACCGCGCCCGTGAAGGCGACTTCATCGCCGACCAATGACCCCGACCAGGGCTCCGCGCTCGCGACGGAAGCGAACCATGTCGTTGAGCCTGACAGTTCGGTGGTCTGGTAAAAAGAGGAAAATGGTATGAGCGATGAGCTTTACGACAAGTTGGCCAACGTACTTCGGGACCTGGCGGAGCGATTTCCTGATGATGCCTTTACCAAACATCAGCGTTTGCGCGGATTTCTCAGCGACCACCTGCCGGACGCCGAACGTGAAATTCGCATTGCGCTCGACGTCGTCGACGAGGGGGTTGTAGATCTTGTTCGCCAGACGCCCGATGCTCAGCGAGGGCTGCAGATCGATCGACTGGTGTCGAGGCTCGATACCAGCCGGGGAATACGCGAAGACATTGCCCGCAAGATTATCCAGGCCTATGTGTTTGCCTTGGGCAAAGGTGAGCTGCCGTCGTCGGTGGGTGTTGCGATGCCTCAAACACCTCCTCGCAGATCAGAGCCGGTTGACGACTGGGTTGGCGTGTCTGAAGCGGTTGGGGCGACGGGTGGTCAGGCGCATGCATCCGATGCGTCGGCGACTGATGTGCTCGAGCCGGAGGAGCCGAAGCGCGGCAGCGACAAAGCAGGGGCGTGGCATGAGAAGCTGCAGGCTAACGGCTCCCGCGGCCTTCTGCTGATTGCCGCGGTAGTCATTGCCGTGATGGTGTTCCGCCCCTCGATCGAAGAGCAGAGCAATGGCCAGCCGCAGCAGGGTGGGCAGCCTCAGGGCGGACAGCAACCTGCAAACCCGCCTCGAGGCCAACCCGGTGGTCAGCCCGGGAGCCAGCCGGGTGGTCAGCCACAGTCACCTCCAGGTGGTTCGACGCCACAAGTCGGGCCGACGGATGGTCTTCCCAGGGTGGGCCCGGGTGCGCAACCCAATCAGCAACCGCCAGCGGGTAACGGCGCGACGGGCACCGCCGTCTGGTACGACGATCAGGGAACGGCATGGTCCATCCAATACAACGCGACCCAATTTCAGGGTACGGCCAACACCGGGTCGGGTGTGATCGGTATCGCCGGTGGCAGTAACCCTCAGACTAATCTCATAGAGTTCCAGCTCTTCAATCAGGCCGGCAACGTGATCGGTCAGGGACAGGGCCAGTTTTCGGATCAGACCCATATCTCCTACGTGACGATGGACGGCCGAGGCAATGTCATTGCACAGGGCCAGTGGCACATCAACCACGCGCCGAGTTGACGGTTGCTACCGCCCGACATTTGAACCTTCGGCCGTGATCATCTGCTGAAGCACGGACGCCAGCTGGTAAACGTGAGACGGCAGTATGCGGGACGGACGTTCGTAGTTCGGGCGCTCCGTGTCTTCTGCCTCCAGCCGCAAAGTCAGCTCAGCCAGGTCGGAAACCATCGTTGTCGTCAGGTCGTATACCGTGCTTGGCGACGCACCGCCTTCGGCACGCTTGCGCGGTGCGATGCGGACGATCGGCAGATCGACTGACTCAGCCAGCGGCCTGGCTGCCTCCATGGCAGCGAGCAGCGACTGATAGACGTCTTCCGGCTGTTTGCAGCATTCGAAGGCCGGTAGCTCGGGATAGCGAGTTGCCTCCGGATGCAGCCCGCCCACATAAGTGATCATCAGCTTCACGCGATCGTAGATCGACGCCCAGTCGGGTTGCTCATGGACCATCTCGTTGATGATGTATCCCGCTTCGATGATGTCGTGCATGACATCCGACGGCGTACTTCGACGGTTCAGTCTGGGTAGATCTGCGCGGGTGTCGATATTCAGCGCATCGCGCACATAGTCCAGCTGCTGGCGGGAAGCCTGGACGACTTCGAGTACGTCAGCGGGTCTGATCTCCCGGTCGGGTGCCTGTGCGGCGACTTGTCGGGACAGCCCGGCGATTTCCTGAGCCAGGGAGTTACATTTCCGGAAAAGTGTCTGCGCCTGAAAAAAGACCTGACGTGGTTCAGCTTCAGATAATCGGAAGCTTCGTTCGCGGGGAGCGCGGATACCCAGCACGCCTCGGATCGTTTCAAGATCTTCGACAAGTGCACCAACTTCCTGGTAGACGCGGGGTGGGGTGGCTGCATCTTCTGCACCGCAATACACGGGGAAAAGAAACAGCAGAATGAAACCGAGTGACGATTTCCAACGATTAGACATGATCTTTCCTCCGTCTAGCTCGCTGGCTTCATTAATTCACGAAGTTTCGTGGGAGGCAAGGTGTTTGGTTGGTCAACGATGTTGTCGGTAGATGGGCTGGTAGAGTGTGATTACTGCCGAAAACGCGCGCCGACCTCTGTGCAGACTGCTGGTGCCGTTGGCCATCGCAGGTTATTTTGTTGCCCTTCGTCAAAACCAGGGTAAGGAACAACCTCGATGCAGAGATATCCGGAGATCTTCAGCCTTCAGGGAAAGGTTGCCGTCATCACAGGGGCAGCCGGTGGGCTCGGAGCCATGATTGCCAGGGGTTTTTCCGAAGCCGGCGCATCAGTCGTTATCGGTGACATCGACACCAACGGTCTGAAGCTCACAGCTTCCGAGATTGAATCGGAAGGGGGTAGCGTACGCTACGCCGAGTGCGATGTGCGCGATGCCGAGCAGGCTCGTCGTCTTGTTAATCTCGCGATTGAGGCATTCGGCCAGCTCGATGTTCTGGTCAACAATGCGGGTATTGGCGATCCGGACGCCAGCCAGGTGCATGAGACCAGCGTTGAGTCCTGGAACAAAGTCATCGACATCAACCTGCACGGTACATTCAACTGCTCCCGTCCAGCGCTCGACCACATGCTGAGTAGAGGGAGCGGCAAGATCATCAATATCGCGTCGAT
>JAUIKX010000004.1 GCA_030430515.1 Gammaproteobacteria bacterium
GTGGATCAGCAGATGATCGGCCGCTTTCTTTCGTACGTGGGCTGGCGCACCGGCGATGGCGGCGCCAGCGAGAGGCTCCTGGCTTCCGATTAGCGGCTCAGCTTGTTGGGGCTGCCGAGCAAACAGGCAGTCCCAATACTTGTTATATCAGCGTGATATCAGAAAAGTCGCAAAAGCTTGTGTGCATTTTCCGATTGAGGTGGAATGGGCCTCCGGAGCGCTTGGTACAAAGTGTGTGTCTTAAGCGAGACACCCATTTTTAACAAGCAGAGGAATCATCCTATGAAAACAGTCAACCTGGAACAGGCACGTCAAATCGCTGGCGGCACGCCGCTCGTCGATGCCATCGTGGCGAACTGCGACTCGATCATCAACAGTTACGGCGCGAATCAGGGCTCCACAGTCAGCTTCGTGTCCGGTGCGACCTTCTCCACCGGCATCAACGCATCGATCGGTGCAGATGTGGGCGTGATATCCGGAGGTGTAGAGGTGGGAGGCGATCAGCAGGGCTCCATTCAGCTCAGTGGCAGCTGCATGCAGACGCTGGATGCGCTGGAAGACGACAAAGAAAAAACGGCGGACAAGCAGAACTGACAGTCAGGGCGGGCGCTGCGATTGCGGCGCCCGCATGTTTTTGAGAGTCAGCGCGTATTGAAGGGGGCCGACATGAAAATTTTTAAGCTGGTGTTTCTGCTGATCGCGTCATTTTCCGCGATGGGGGATGAAGGGCCCTGCCCGGATGAGAAGCATTCTGAGTTTCAGGCGACGGTGGTAGGCGACAATCCAGTCAACGCGTCGGCGCATTTTCTGCAGGCCTGCTACAACTTTCAGCAGATATGGGGAGTCGAAGCGATGAGTGAGCGACGGGTCGTGGCGGTGGTCATGACGCCTGATCGAACGGAGTTATCGCGGTTTGAAGGGGTTTGCGGCGATGAACCCATCGATTTGGAGGCGCTCGAACCGAAAGCCGAGAGAGAAGGGATGATGCCCACTTCTTTTTACTGGAGATGAGCGTGAAACGTGTACTCGATCTGGCCTCGCTACCTTTTCTTCTGTCTCTTTTCGCTTGTCAGGCCTGCAGCTCGCTGCAGTTGAACAACGCTGATGCGCCGAGGCGGCTTGATGTGTTTGCCGAGGAGATCATTCTTGCGCCTCTGATGGCCGATACCTGTCTGATCTATGCGCATGCCTACGGAGAGGAAGCGGCCAGCCGCATTGAGATCGTAACCCGCACGAGAAACGAAATTGACGGTGAGATCGTCAACATCCTGATCGACGGAACGTGCATGAAGCCACTGGTTGAGAAGGGCCTCTCCGATCTCGGGCCGCCTGAGCGTGTCGAGGTATTTTCAAGTTCAGGGGATCTGGACGAGCTGATGGAAGACACCTGTGCGGTTTACGAAGCCGGCTATGGTCAGGATGCGTTGCGGGACGTGATCTTCGTCCTGCGGCACTACCGACCGGGCAAGGAAGGCTCAAGCGCCGAAGCGACTGATGTTGGCAATTCCCGCATGGAAGCCAAGTGTCCGCCTTATCGGTTGCAGGAGCCCGCGGTACCGGGCCTGTCGCGCGGGCCTACATCCGCGTGAGCGTATTTTCGTCGGTGTGTTCGAAGTCCCGGTCGTAGATGTGCAGGCTGGTGGTCTGGCTGTAGCGCAGTTCATTATCCCGGACGCTGATACGGCGGCTGAACGCCAGCGTGCGTGCGTGGTCGCGCATGAAATCCGCCTGGCTGATTGTGCTCGGGTCTGCTGACACATCGATATGGGTCCACCGGTCTTCGTCCGCTCGGGCAGTCCCCTGTGCGACCACGCTCACCCCTCTGGGGATACTGAAGCTCTGGATGATGGCGTTGCTGTGGACGTCCCAACTCAGATAGCCGCTTTCGTTGTGGAACATTTCGCCGTTTGAGAGCTTGAACACGCTCTGGTGGTACCTCAGCACCATCAGTTCCTGGGTTTCGGCGTTATCGACGTCGCCGATCGGATCAAACAGAAGGGTTTCGCGGTAGGGTTCGTGATCTGTGCCGTCGGGCTCAGGCGCGACGTCCATGCCGGAGTTTCCGGTCCAATTGCCGATCAACCCTTCAAGTGGTCCGTAGTTCACAGGTTCCTCCATTTTTTCAAACTACCCTGCGGTTGCTTTCTCTTCACACCGCGACAAACCACGATGTTGCCCCGAATCACCGACGAATCGATTGGGCTCGAAGCGCTTTCTGGGGTGGGGCGTAGCGTACTTGCAACCGCCTCAGCCGGCCTTTATGGTCCGGGCGCATCCGCCAAGCCGTGTGGCCTGCGGCTGTGTGATCGAGCCTGTGACAAAGAGAGCCCAGATGCGTAATTTTATATCGTTCCTCGTGTTGTTCGCCTCATTTTCTGCGATGGCCGAGCCGATCCTGGAAGAGGTGGTCGTGCAAGGCAGTTCGCTGAAGGCTCGCAGCGGAGACTCGGCCAGTGTTGCCGTGCTCGACGCACAGGAGATCGACAACATTCAAGCGTCCCATGTCAGCGAGGCGCTCTCACGTCTGCCCGGTGTATGGATCAGCCGAGGTTCCGGGCATGAGCACCTGACGGCGATCCGCTCAGCTGTGCTCACCGGAGCCGGTGCGTGCGGGGAGTTTCTCTTTCTCGAAGACGGTGTGCCCGTGCGGCCGACGGGGTTCTGCAACGTCAATGGCCTTTTTGAGGTCAACAGCGAGCAGGCCGGCGCCATGGAGGTTTGGCGAGGGCCGGCAAGCTCGGTGCTCGGTGGTAACGCGCTGCGTGGTGCGGTGAACGTCATCACCCGGCTTCCGGAAAACAGTCGCATTGCCATCGAGGGCGGTCCATATGGATTCGGCCAGGGTCGCCTGGAGCTCGGCGGCGAAGCAGGCGGCTTCGACCTGGGGCTCGCAGGACATACCACCACCAGCGACGGCTGGCGGGACGACACCGGTTACGAGCAGCACAAGGCCAGTTTCGTGGCGGCAGGGGCTCTTGGAACCTGGGACGTGCGGGCGACGCTGAGCGGCAGCGTGCTGCACCAGGAAACCGGTGGCTACGTGCTTGGCACGGATGCGTATAAAGACGATGACCTGCGCGATACCAATCCCAACCCCGAGGCTTATCGCGACGCGTGGTCGGTGCGGGCCGCCATCGCTTTTTCACGCGACGGCTGGCGGATTACGCCGTATGCGCGTCGAAGCGACATGCGCTTCATCCAGCATTTCCTGCCCGGCCAGCCGGTTGAATCGAACGGACAGACGAGCCTCGGGCTGCTCCTGACCCGAGAAATGCGCACCGACCGGATCGACCTGACGGTTGGCGGGCAGGTCGAGACCTTCTCGGGCGAGCTCGAGGAGTATCAGGCCGGCCCCACAAACGGCTCGGCATTTCTCGTGGCCACGCGTCCTTCCGGGCTTCACTACGATTATGAGGTGCAGGGTTACTCCGCGGCATTCAACTACGATCTGGCCTTTGCGCTGGGTGGCGGTTGGCGGTTCTTGAACAGCTTGCGCCTCGAACACCTCTACTACGATTACGACAATCGTCACATCGATGGGAATCGAATCGGGAACCATTGGTGGCGGCAAGATCGAAGCCGCGGCGATTTGGAGGCTGCCTCTACACCCGGCCCGCAGACCGTGACGACGACTTCACCGAAGTTTCGGGACGGATCGGTGTTTCCTGGACGCCAGCATCCGGCTGGGGCGAGGTGTACGCCATGCTGGCCACCGGTTTCAGGCCGCCGCAGGCCACGGAGCTGTATCGTTTGCAGAGCGGTCAAGAGGTAGCGGATCTCGACAGCGAACGGCTCTACGCCCTCGAAGTGGGTGTGAAGACAAAGCACGTGGAGGTTGCAGCGTTCGCCGATCGGGTGCGGAACTTCATCTTCCGCGACGCCAACGGTTTCAACGTCAGCAACGGCAAGACCCGTTCCGAAGGTGTGGAGCTTGCTTTGAACGGCGGCAACGACCGTCATAACCTCGAGCTATCGCTTACCTGGGCCCGGCACCGTTACGACTTTTCCAGTTCGCCGGACCGCAGAGAGGTGATCACGGATGGCAACGATGTCGATACCGCGCCGAGGCTTCTGGCCAACCTGCGCTATCGACATCAGTGGACGGAGAGCCTGTCCCACGAGTTCGAACTGGCTTTCATGGATGACTACTACACCAACGCCGAAAATACCGCTCGCTACGAGGGCCACACAGTGGTCAACTGGCGGGGCAGATGGCAGGCGACAGAGCGCTTCTCGCTCTATGCGCGGCTGATCAATCTGCTGGATCGGGAATATGCCGATCGCGCTGATTTCGCGTTCGGCAACGATCGATACTTCCCAGCCATGCCGCGTCAGTTGTACGTCGGCGTCGATTACAGGTTCTGATATGGCTTCAGTGCAGAAGGTCAATGCGCAGGTTTCGCCCAGAGGAACGCTGGAGCTACTCTCGCAGCTCGATGTTGCGGCGCTCACCCAGTCGGCCCGACGCGACGACCTGATGGAGACCTTCCGCCGCTGCGCGCTGGCGGTGCTGAATACCGGCAGCGAATCCGACGATGCCAAAGCAATCTTCGAGGCGCATAAAGACTTTTCGGTGGAAATTGCCCGGCGCACCCGTGGGCTCAAGCTCGTGGTGCGCAACGCACCCGCTTCGGCATTCGTTGCCGGGCGCATGGTCGAGGGGATACGCCAGCATCTCTTCGCAGTGCTGCGCGACATCGTGTACACGGGAACGGAGTTTGCCGAGCTCCTGGAGCAGAGCGCGCCGGAAGGCGAGGTGATCACCGATGCGGTGTTCCAGATCCTCAAGCAGGCGCGCATCATGGATCCGGCGCTGAGGCCGAATCTGGTGGTGTGCTGGGGCGGCCACTCCATCGCCCGCCATGAGTACGATTACACCAAAGAGGTCGGTTACCACCTGGGGCTTCGCGGGTTGGACATCTGCACCGGCTGCGGTCCCGGCGCCATGAAAGGGCCGATGAAAGGCGCCGCCGTGGGGCACGCCAAGCAGCGGGTCACTGGGGGCCGCTACCTGGGCCTGTCCGAGCCGGGCATCATCGCCGCGGAGCCGCCGAATCCCATGGTCAGCCACCTCGTGGTTCTGCCCGACATCGAGAAACGTCTGGAGGCCTTTGTGCGCTTGGGCCATGCCATCGTCGTGTTTCCCGGTGGTGTAGGTACTGCCGAGGAAATTCTCTATGTGCTCGGCATATTGATGGACCCGGCCAATGAAGGGTTGGAACTGCCTTTGGTGTTCACCGGGCCGACCGAAAGCGAAGCGTACTTCGCCGAGCTCGATCAGTTTCTCCGCTTTGCCCTCGGAGACGACGTCAGCCGGTTCTACAGAATTGTCGTGGGTGATGCGGAGCGGACCGGACGCGAGGTGGCCAAGGCGGTGCGACAGGTGCGCAGCCAGCGACGTCAGGACGGCGATGCGTTTTACTTCAACTGGCTGCTGAAGATCCCCCGCGACCACCAGCTGCCGTTTCACGTCAGCCACGAGAGTGTCGCTGGTCTCCGCCTCAGTCGGGAGCAGCCTGTGCACACGCTCATCGCCGATCTGCGGCGGGCGTTTTCCGCCATCGTCACCGGCAACGTGAAAGACGAAGGCATACGCATGATCGAGGAGCACGGCCCGTTCGAGCTCCATGCCGATGCCGATCTGATGGCGGCGCTCGACCGGCTTCTCGAGCAGTTCGTGCAGCAGGGTAGGATGAAGCTCGAAGGTGAGTACCGGCCCTGCTACCGCGTGGTCAGCGCTGCGTGACCGTATTTGTTTCCATCCAGGGGCTATCGGTCTCCCGGGGACGCAACCGGTTGTTCGAAGGGCTCGACCTGACGCTCTCTGCAGGCGACTGCGTGGAGGTCCGGGGTGCGAACGGCACCGGCAAAAGCACGCTGCTTCGCTGCATCGCCGGGTTGTATCAGGATTTTCAGGGCGAGCTGACGGCAGAGCCCTGTGCTTATCTGGGCCATAACGACGGTCTGTCGGCACTCCTCACCGTCGAGGAAAACCTGCGCTGGTATGCGGGTCTGTCGGGGGGATCAGCGAGCTCGAAGGACATCGCGGCAGCGCTCGCCACGCTCGAAGCGTCGCACCTGGTGCGTCGGCAGGCCAGGGCGCTGTCTGCAGGTCAGCACCGACGCGTGGCGCTGGCTCGGCTGCCGCTTTTGGGCCACAAGCTCTGGCTGCTGGACGAACCGTACACCGCCCTCGACGATGCCGGCACTGCGCTGGTCGATGGGCTCATCCGGGACCACTGCGCCAGCGGCGGCGCGGTCATGGCGGCGACACATGCGGATATGTCGGTGTCCACGGCTCAGTGCTGGGTGGATCGCTGATGGGCCTTGTGCGCCTTCAGTTTCAACGGGAGTGGCGGCTGCTCGCCCGGGCCCGGTCCGAAGCGCTCAATCCGCTGGTCTTTCTGATCATGACCGTCACCCTGTTTGCGCTCGCTCTGGATGGCCAGGCTCAAGCGCTCAGCCGCTATGCGGCGGGTATTTTCTGGGTGCTGGTGCTGCTGTCGAGCCTCTTGTCGCTCGACGGCATGTTCCGTCGGGACTTCGAAGACGGCAGCCTGGAACAGATCCTCCTGCTGGCGGAAGTGCCCTTCCTGCCCATCATCGGTAAAATGCTCGCCCAATGGGCGGCGACCGGCCTGCCTGTCGTACTGATGAGCCCACTGCTGGGCACGGTTCTGCAGCTTCCGCCCGAGGCGCTCGGGCCTCTGGCGGGTGCGCTTCTGGTGGGTACGCCGACCGTGAGCATGCTCGGCGCGGTGGGTGCGGCCCTCGTGGTCGGGGTTCGTCGGGGTGGTGCGCTGCTTGGCCTCCTGGTGTTGCCGCTGTACATACCGGTGCTCATTTTCGGCACGGCGGCCGTAAACGGCCTGGCCGCCGGGACCGGCGGTGTCGCGCAGATTTATTGGCTCGCCGCGATGAGCGTGCTGGCGGTGACCCTGGCCCCGTTCGCGGTGCATGCAGCGCTGAAGATCAGTCTGGAGAATGGATGAACGGCTTGAAAACCCTGTGGCATCGGCTCGGCTCCCCACGGTGGTTCTATCAGATGATGAAGCCCTGGCAGACCGGCTTGGGGTTTGTGGCGCTCGTCGCGCTGCTGGTCGGTACGGTCTGGGGGCTGGCATTTGCCCCTGAGGACTATCAGCAGGGCAACAGCTTCCGCATCATCTATGTACACGTTCCCATGGTCGTGCTCGCCCAGTCTGCTTACATGATGCTGGGCTCTGCCGGGTTCGTGCTGCTCGTCTGGCGCATGAAAATGGCCGACGTGGCGATGGTGGCCATCGTTCCCGTCGGTATGACCGTCACCGCGATCGGCCTGTTCAGCGGCGCCGTCTGGGGGCGACCCACGTGGGGCACCTGGTGGGAATGGACCGATGCGCGCCTGGTCTCGACGCTCGTGCTGCTGTTCCTCTACGTCGGTCTCTACGCCCTGCGCGAAGCCATTCCCCGCGCGGAGAGCGCCGGACGCGCCTGTGCGGTGCTGGCGGTGGTGGGGCTCATCAACATACCGATCATCAAGTATTCCGTGGAGTGGTGGACCACGCTCCACCAGGGCGCGACGTTTACCGCCACGCGGATGTCCATGCCGATCGAGATGGCCGCGCCGCTCATCGTCAATATCATCGGTGCCTACTGCCTTTTCGGTTACCTCGTGCTCCTGAACATGCGCACGGAGCTGCTCCGGCGGGAGCGGGATACGAAATGGGTGGGCGCGCTTCGCACGGAGGTGATCGATGGCGTTTGATTCGCTCGGCGAGTTTCTGGCCATGGGGCGACATGGACTTTATGTGTGGCTGGCGTACGGTGTGTCCGTGGGTTCGGTGGTTGCTCTCGTGGTTGCCATCCGTGCCCGCAATGCAAACATATGGCAGCGGCTTGATGAGGAGGAAAGTGACTGATGCATCCGACACGGCGTAAACGCATGATCATCGTGCTGTTCATCCTGGCTGGCGCCGGGCTCGCACTCGGTCTCGTTCTGGTGGGCCTGGGTGAGAACGTCAACATGTTTTACCCGCCTGAAGACGTGGTCTCAGGCAAGGCGCCGGTGGAAACGAACATACGTGCCGGGGGCATGGTGCTCGAAGGCAGCTGGCAGCGCGATGGTCAGACGCTCAACAACGAGTTCGTGCTGACAGACCGGGTCGATGCTCAGTTTCCGGTGCGCTACAGCGGCATATTGCCCGACCTCTTCCGGGAGGGGCAGGGCGTCATCGTCGAAGGGCAGCTCAACGCCCGGGGTACGTTCGAAGCCGAACGCGTTCTGGCGAAACACGATGAAAACTACATGCCGCCGGAGCTCGCCGGCATGGGGGAGGCCGCGCAGGAATGATCATCGAACTCGGCCACTTCGCCATGGTGCTGACGCTCGGCCTCGCGGTGCTGACGGCGCTCTTTGGTATCAGCGCCGGTCGCGGCCCCTTTGCGGCCGGGCTGAGATCCGTGCCATCTCTTGTCGTCGGCCAGCTGGTGTTCACGGCGCTCGCTTTTGCAACCCTGGCGCACGCGTTTTTGGAAGACGATTTCAGCGTACGCTACGTGGCGGAAAACTCGAATACGCTGCTGCCCGAGATCTACAAGTTCACGGCCGTGTGGGGTGGTCATGAAGGCTCGTTCCTGCTCTGGGCGCTAATAATGACGGTATGGATGTGTGCCGTTACCCTGCGAGGGGGACATCTGCCCGAACGCTTTCGAGCGCAGGTGCTCGGCGTCATGGGGCTGATGAACGTCGGCTTCGTTGCCTTTCTGCTGTTCACTTCCAACCCTTTCGAGCGGCTCGTGCCGTTCACCCCGTCCGATGGTTCCGACCTGAACCCGCTGCTGCAGGACTTCGGCATGATCATCCACCCACCCATGCTCTACGTGGGCTATGTGGGCTTTTCGGTGGCCTTCGCCTTTGCCATCGCGGCGCTGCTGTCAGGCCGCCTGGATGCAGCGTGGGCACGCTGGTCGCGGCCGTGGACCAACGCGGCGTGGGGGTTTCTCACGCTGGGCATCGCGCTCGGCAGCTGGTGGGCCTACTACGAACTCGGCTGGGGTGGCTGGTGGTTCTGGGACCCGGTGGAAAATGCATCGTTCATGCCCTGGCTCATCGGCACGGCGCTCGTTCATTCGCTCGCCGCCACGGAAAAGCGGGGCGTGTTCAAGAGCTGGACTTTGCTGCTGGCCATTGCGGCGTTCTCGCTGTCTCTACTCGGTGGCTTCATCGTCCGCTCTGGCGTGTTGACCTCGGTGCACGCGTTTGCAGTAGACCCGGAGCGGGGTGCGTTCATCCTGATCTTTCTCATGATCGTCGTCGGCGGTTCATTGCTGCTCTATGCCGTGCGGGCATGGCAACTGGCAGGTCGGGCGACCTTCGAGCCGTCCAGCCGCGACTTCTTCCTGCTCATCAACAACGTGCTGTTCACGGTGGCTCTGGTGGTGGTGCTGGCCGGCACGCTTGCGCCGATCGTTTACGAGGCCATCACCGGTGGCAAGATCAGCGTCGGCAAGCCCTATTTCGACATGATCTTCGTGCCGCTCATGCTGCTTCTGGCCGCTGCGCTGGCGGTCTCACCGCCGCTCAACTGGAAGCGCACCGGCTTTGCACGCATCCGCGCCCGGCTGGGTATTGCCACAGCGTCGGCGGTGGTGATCTCGCTGGCGGCTTTTCTGTTCATCGAGTCGGAGGTACCGTGGCAGTCCCTTGCGGCGCTCGCGCTCGCAATCTGGGTCGTGGCAGGGCACGTTCAGGACCTTGTTCTGAGGGTGCGGGGTTCCCGCCTCCCGGGGCTTGCTTACTGGGGCATGTTTGCCGCTCATCTGGGGTTTGCCGTCTCGCTGACCGGCGTTGCGCTCACTGTGGCGTTGACCGAGGAGCGCGATCTGGTCATGAGCCCGGGGCAGGTTGTGGAGCACGGTGGCTGGCAGGTGACCTTCGAAGGCATGTCCTCGGTTCGAGGTCCCAACTACATTGCCGAGCGGGGTACCTTTCGGGTCGCGCAGAACGGTGCGAACCTGATGCTGACACCCGAAAAACGGCGCTACAGTTCAGGCGGCTCGATCATGACCGAAGCCGCCATCGATCCGGGGCTGTTTCGTGATCTGTACATTTCGCTTGGCGATCCGTTGGACGGTGAGTCGCGGGCGGTACGCCTCCACTTCAAGCCGTTCGTGCGCTGGATCTGGTTCGGTGCACTGCTGATGACGCTGGGTGGATTCGTGGCCGTGCTCGATCGTCGTTACCGGCGGGTGAAGTCACCTGCGGTGCAAGCGGTCCCGGAGCCTGCGTCTTGAATCGGGCAAGCTTCTTCGTACCGCTGGCGGCTTTCGTCGTCATCGTCATCATCGGTTTTGCCGGCTTTCAGCTCGGTGACAAGTCGGTGCTGCCATCGCCGCTCATCGGCAAGCCGTTTCCGGCGTTCGAAGCGCCGCTTCTGGAAAACGCCAGCGACGTGCGCGATGAAAATGATCTCAAAGGGCGTCCTCTGCTCGTGAACGTGTGGGCCACCTGGTGTCCGACCTGTAAAGCGGAGCACGAGATGCTCATGAAGATCCGCGCGACATCCAGCCTCGAAATTGTCGGGGTGAACTACAAGGATCAGCGCAATCAGGCTCTGGCCTGGCTTGCCCGCTACGGCAACCCCTACAGCTTCAATCTGTTCGATGCGGATGGTCAGATCGGCATCGAGCTGGGCGTGTACGGTGCGCCGGAGACCTTCCTGCTCAATGAGCAGGGTGAAATAGTCTACAAGCGGGTGGGAGATGTGAACGAGCGGATCTGGGCGGAGGAAATTCAACCCAGATTGAAGGAGATGCGCGGAGGTGGCGTATGACCCGTCTGGTCGGGTTGATGCTGTTGCTGCTGATCTCCCATTCGCATGGGGCATCCACCATCGAAACCTTCGACTTTGCCGACCCTGAGCTGCGTGACCGGTATCAGGGGCTGGTCGAAGAGATCCGCTGTCCGAAATGTCAGAACACCAACCTCTCGGGCAGCGATGCGCCGATCGCCAAGGATCTGCGAGCCACTATTTACCGTCTTCTGGTGGAAGAGGGGATGAGCGACGCCGAGATTCGGTCGTTTCTTGTCGCCCGTTACGGTGATTTCGTGCTCTACAAGCCACCGTTCAGGTCCGATACCCTGCTGCTCTGGTTCGCACCGCTGATTGCCCTGGGGGTTGGCGTGGTGATTCTTGTCAGCGTGCTGCGTCGCAAGCCCATGGCCGGCCTGTCGGAAGATGAGAAAGCCCGCCTCGAGGCGCTGGTCGAGGAACAGAAACGCTGATGCTGTTGGCAGGATGTATCGCATTGAGCGCGCTGGCGCTCGGCTTCGCACTGTTCCGCAGAGGTTCCGGCGCCGAGCTCGACCGCCAGGCGCTGGTGCTGGATCTGTATCGCGCCCGCCGGGAGGAGCTCCGCCGGGAATTACCTTCCGAAGAGATCGTGACCGAAGTTCATGCAGAGCTCGACGCTGCGCTTCTGGATGATCTCGTCGAACGGCCGCAGGAGGCGTCTTACGTCTCTGCATCGCGGATGCCGGTGATGATCGCGACGGTACTCGTACTAGCCGTGAGCATCGCCGCTTATTTTCGGGTCGGCGATCCCACTGCCAGCGCTCTGGTGGGCGCGCAGAAGCTTCTGCAGAGTGAGCCGAGCGATGCCGAACTCGAAATCTGGCGGCAGCGGTTGGATGACCGGGTAACCGCAAAACCCGAGGATGCCCAGAGCTGGTATCTGCGCGGTCATCTGCTCATGCAGAAAGGCGAGTATGCACAAGCCGCGGAATCCTTTTCGCAGGCCCACGCGATTCAGGGGGATGACCCATCCATCGATGCGTACTGGCTGCAGGCGCGTTACATGGCTGCGGAAGGGCGCCTCGATAAGCTCAGCGTAGAAATCGCGGAGCGTCTGGTTGAACAGAACCCGCGCAATACCATGGTGCTCGAACTGCTGGCGGTGGAGCGCTATCGGAGCGGTGACTTCGCGAATGCTCTCAAGCTCCTGAACCGCGCGCTCAGCGCAACATCCCGGCCGGAAGCGCAGGTCGCTCTGTCGCAGCTGATCAGCCGGGTGCGTGGTGAGCTGGGTGCTACTTCCCCGGCCATTGCCGTCAGCGTCACCGCGCTCGAAGCGCCGCCCGAGGGCGCAACGGTTTTCGTCATCGCCCGACCTGTCGGGGGGGGTATGCCTTATGCGGTGGTGCGCCGGCCGGCGGTGCTGCTGCCGCTCGAGGTGCAGCTCGATGACCTGGTGTCGATGAATCCCGCCATGCCCCTTTCGTCGGCCGGGCAAGTCGAGGTGGTGGTGCGTCTCAGCCTGAACGGTCAGCCCCTCGCGCAGGATGGTGACTGGCAGTGGCAGTCGGGTCCGCTGTCTCTGGCAAACGAAGGCGTGCAGACCCTCAGCGCTGAGTTGCGCAGGCCCTGACCCGTACGATCGAACCAATCCGGCCTGCCGTTGTCCAAGCGAGAAGTGCGCAACAGCGGAGCTTCGCAAATGGCCGGGCAGGCGGTAAATGTCATTGAGCAGATCGCCGATCATCTGACCTGGGAGATCGCTTCCGGACGGCTGGCCGATGGCGAGCGTATCCAGGAAGTGAGGCTGGCCCGCGCCATGGGGGCCTCCCGTGGCTCCGTGCGTGAGGCTCTCATCGTGCTGGATGGACGCCTTCTGGTTGAGCTCGTGCCCCGGCGAGGCGCGTCCGTGCGGGTGCTTGACGAAGATGAGATCGACGATTTCGCGGCGGTTTTCTCCGATCTGCTCACGCGCGCCATCGCCGGGCGGTCGGTTGAGCGGCCAGCACTCGAACCGGCGCTGGCGAGCATCTGCGCTGCCGTGCAGAGTTCAGATCCGGAAGGAGTTGTGCGGGCGAGGGATGGGTTCCTTCGCACGCTTGCGATCGGGCATCGGAGCGGCATACTCGCTCAGCTCCTGATGCCGCTGCTCGCGACCGCGAATCGCGTTGCCATGCGTGCATCGCTGCATGCTGACTTTGATCTCCGCGACAGCTACCGCTGGTGTGTTGCGCTGGTGGAGGCATCGAGCGTCGAGGACGGCGACCGGCTCGAGGCGCTTGTGCGCGCCTTTGTGCGTAGGGAGAGTGAGCTTGCCCGGGAGGCGTGGCGCAGCCGGTCGAGAAAGTCAGTTTCATGAAAAATAAAGGGTCGAAGCGGTTTCACCGGAGCGCAACTTAACCTAGACTAGCGGGCTTCTTGAGGGTGTAGGAAGTCAACGCATTTCATGCGTTTGAAGCAAGTCAAATTAGCTGGGTTCAAGTCGTTCGTAGATCCGACGACGGTTACCCTCCCCGGCAATCTTTCAGCGGTCGTCGGTCCCAATGGTTGCGGGAAATCCAACATCATTGATGCCGTGCGCTGGGTGATGGGCGAGAGTTCCGCCAAGCAGTTGCGGGGTGAAAACATCACCGACGTGATCTTCAATGGCTCCTCTGCCCGCAAACCCACGGCGGCGGCCAGCATCGAACTGCTGTTCGACAACAGCGACGGCCGCGTCGGCGGTCAGTACGCCGCGTATGCTGAGCTGGCGATCCGGCGGGAAGTGAACCGCGAAGCGCAGTCCACCTACTACCTCAACGGCAATCGTT
Organism: Gammaproteobacteria bacterium; assembly: GCA_030430515.1. Taxonomy (GTDB): domain Bacteria; phylum Pseudomonadota; class Gammaproteobacteria; order Pseudomonadales; family Azotimanducaceae; genus SYFY01. The sequence goes on from JAUIKX010000004.1 coordinate 13,586, forward strand.
GCCGACGGCGTGATATCCAGGACGTGTTCCTGGGCACCGGCTTTGGGCCGCGCAGCTACTCGATCATCGAGCAGGGCATGATCAACCGTCTGGTGGAGGCCAAGCCCGACGATCTGCGCGCTTATCTCGAAGAGGCTGCGGGCATCTCCAAGTACAAAGAGCGCCGCCGGGAAACCGAAAACCGTATCCGTCACACCACGGAAAACCTATCTCGTCTCAACGACATACGCGAGGAACTTGGCAAACAGCTCGAGCGTCTTCAACGGCAGGCCAAGGCTGCAGAACGTTACCGGGAGCTGAAAGAGGAAGAGCGTCAGGTCACCGCCCAGCTCTATACCCTGCGGCACCAGTCGCTGGCGACGAAGCTCAACGCCCTGGACGAACAGATCCGCGAACGCACGGTGGCGCTGGAGCAGGCCAACTCCGAGCACCGGCACATCGAAACCGAGATCGAAACGCTGCGCGCCAGCCACTCCGATCAGACGACGGCGTTCAATCAGGTGCAGGCACAGTTCTATCAGCTTGGCGCCGAGGTGGCCCGCACGGAAGAATCCATCGAGTACAGCACCAAGCGTGTGCAGCAACTCGAGCTCGACCTCGAAGGGGTGACCGAACGTTTTGGTGAGACCGAACGGCAGCTGAAGATGGACGAGTCGCAGATCGCCACCCTGGCCGAAGACATCGCCCGGCTGACCCCGAATGTCGAAGCGGCCCGGGTTGCCGACGAGGCGGCCAATACGCAGCTCGAGACAGCAGAGCAGGCGCAGAGCGAATGGCAGGGTGCCTGGGACGAATTCAGCGCGCGGCTGTCCAACAGCGCCAGAGATGCCGAGGTGCAGGCCTCCCGTATCGAGCACCTCGAACAGTTGCTGCAGCGGCTCCGGCGCCGCAGTGACGAGCTGACCCGCGCGGTCGAAGAGACACCGCAGCTGTCATCTGAGCAGGTCGACAGCCTGGCCGAGCAGATCGAAGTGCTCGACGAACGCAAGAGCGCCGTCGAAGCCGATATCGACCGTTGTCTGCGCGACCTGCACGAAGCCAGAGAGCAGCTTTCCGATCGCGAGCAGATTGTGGAGCAGGCCCGTTCCGAGGTGCAGACGCTGCGCCATGAACTCGCGAGCCTCGAAGCCGTGCAGGCGGCTGCACTTGGCCGTGAAGACGGTTCCGTCGAGACCTGGCTCGAAGCGCAAAACCTGGCGCAGGCCGCCCGCGTGGGCGAAACGCTGGCCGTGGTCGGTGGCTGGGAGCGCGCCGCAGAGACCGTGCTCGGCACCTTTCTGCACGGGGTTCGGGTCGACGACATCGAACAATATGCTGCCTCCCTGACCGGCGAGCAGGTAGGTAATCTGGCGCTCCTGCAAAGAGCGTCCAAGGCACCGGTGGACGGGGAGCTGGCTTCCGAGCTGCCTAGCCTTGCCACCCTGGTGCGCGGCGATGTTGCTGAGCTGGGTTCTCTGCTGGCCGGCGTATACGCAGCGGAGTCCGTTGCGGTGGCCGTAGCCAACCGCAGTCGGCTGGCGCCCCATGAGAGCATCATCACCCGTGACGGTGTGTGGGTCGGTCCGGACTGGCTGAGCGTGGCGCCCGAAGTGACCGCCGAATCCGGCATCATCGAGCGCGGCCAGCAGATCGAAACGTTGAACTTGCGTCTCGAGGAGGCCGATGCGGCTCTCGCAGAGGCCATGGCTCAGCACCGAGCGGGGCGGGAGCGCATACAGGGGCTGGAAGCGCAGCGCGAGCAGCTGCAGACCAACGTCAACGAACTCAGCGCGACGCTGAGCCAGAGCCGCACCGATCATGGTGTGCGCCAGGTGCAGCTCGAAGAGGCGCAGTCGCGGCGCGAGCGCATCGCACGGGAGCGGGAAGATCTCAACCGGCAGGTAGAAGAAGAAAGCACCCGTCTGGCGGCAGCCCGGGAAGCGCTGGCCGTGGCCGAGATGTCCAGAGAAACCCTCGAAGACGAACGGCAGGGCCTCCTTGAACGTCGCGAAGCGGCGCAGCAGGCACTCGACGAAGCCCGCACCCAGGCGCGGGATTGCAGAGACCGGTTCCATGCCGCCAACTCGGAACTTGCGAGCATTACCTCCCGCCGTGCAGCGAGCGAGACCGCACGTGATCGGCTGGTCAAGCAGCTGGAAGATCTCAGCAGCCAGCAGGCGAGTCTGAAAGCCGGCATCGAGCAGTCGACCACGCCGATGCCGGAGCTCAAGCAGAAGCTCGAAGCGCTGCTCGAGCAGCGCGCTACCGTGGAGACCCACCTTGCCCAGGTGCGTAACCAGCTCGAAGAGATAGACACAACCGTGCGTTCCCAGGAGAATGCGCGGCACTCGGCTGAAGAAAAGGTTGCCGAGGTGCGCAACTTGCTTGAAGATGGCCGTGTTAAACGTCAAGGTTTGAGCGTAGAGGAGAGCAATCTGCTCGAACGTATCGAAGCAACGGGGCTGGCGATCGACGATGTGCGGTCATCGCTGCCGGAAGAAGCCACAGAGGATGCGTGGCAGGAAAACCTCGAGCGCATCGAGCGTCGCATTCAGAGGCTGGGTGCGATCAACCTCGCGGCGATCGACGAGTTCAAAACGGAGTCTGAACGAAAGACCTATCTAGACGCACAGAACGAAGACCTTGTAGAGGCGCTCAACACGCTCAAAGAAGCGATCAGAAAGATCGACCGTGAGACGCGTACTCGATTCAAAGAAACTTTCGAAACAGTCAACAATCGTCTGGTGGAACTGTTTCCGAAAGTGTTTGGCGGCGGACACGCCCATTTGGAACTGACCGGGGAGGACTTGCTCGACACGGGGGTAGCGCTCATGGCGCGACCGCCAGGCAAGCGCAACACGAGTGTGCATTTGCTGTCGGGTGGTGAAAAGGCGATGACGGCGATTGCGCTGATCTTTGCCATCTTCCACCTCAACCCAAGCCCTGTGTGCTTGCTGGATGAGGTCGATGCACCGCTCGACGATGCCAACGTGACGCGTTATGCGGAGTTGATCAAGGAGATGTCGGCCGATGTTCAGTTCGTTGTTATCACACACAACAAGCTCACTATGGAGATCGCCGATCATCTCATGGGCGTCACCATGAACGAGCCGGGTGTATCCCGCCTCGTGTCGGTCGACGTTGGTGAGGCAGTGGCAATGGCTGCTGTCTGAGATGCAACGAGTCGGTTCGCGATAGCGCGATCCTGGGAGCCAGACGTGGATATTAAAACGCTCATTCTGATTGGCGGTGGGGTGATGATTACCGCTGTCATTCTCCACGGTGTGTGGATCGCCTGGCGGTCCAGGCGCGAGCCGCTGAAGCTGGCGATACAGCCGGATCTGATCCCGGATGATTTCGATGAGTCGTCCCGCTTCAAGGGCGAGCTGCCCAACGGCGGCGCCCGTGTGCGGCGCGAGCCGGAGCAGGAGGCGCTTGAACTCGATGAGCCGGCGCCGTTGCTGCTCAATCCCACCGGTCAGGTGGCGCGCAGCGAAGAAACAGGCGCCCGCAGCGAAGAGATTAATAGAGAACTCTTTGGCGGCATAAGTGCCACGGAGCCGGCCCACCCGAACGGTGCCGGTCACGCCGAAACAGAAGCAGACAGCCGAACGACTACCCGTCGTCCGGCGGTGCGTCAGAGGGCCGCGACGATCGAGCGTGCCGCGCAGCGTGCGCGGGTCACAGAAGTTCGTCTCGAACCGGCGGTTGCCGCCCAGAAAACCACCAGGCGGGGCGCCGTAGACTCGGATGCTTCGCAGCAAAGCGCCGACAACGGTGCGCCTGAGGAACTGCTGGTGATGCATGTTCTGGCGCAGAACGGCCAGACGTTTGCCGGCTCGGACATTCTCACCTCGCTGCGCAGCAAGGGCCTGCGCTACGGTCAGATGAACATCTTCCATCGCCTCGATCCCATGAGCAAAGTCATCCAGTACAGTGTGGCCAATGCGGTCAAACCGGGTACGCTGGACCTGAGTGAGCTCGACAACCTGTCGACCCCCGGGCTCACCTTCTTCATGCGGTTGCCCGGGCCTCAGCAGCCGCAGGAAGCCTTCGATGACATGTGGCGCGCTGCGCAGGACGTGGCCATCTCCCTCGGCGGGGTGCTGGGCGACGATCAACGTTGCGCAATCACCGCGCAGACCATCGAGCACTATCGCGGGCGTATCCTCGACTTCTCCAGGAGAACGCTCTCGCGTCGAGCCTGATGGCGAAAGATCCTGAGGCGCGTGCGGCCGAGCTGCGCCGTGCCGTCGAGCATTACAACTACTGCTACCACGTACTCGATGCGCCGGAGATCGCTGATGCGGACTACGACGCGCTTTACGACGAGCTGTCCGCATTGGAAGCGCAGTACCCTCATCTCGTCACCCCTGATTCGCCGACGCAGCGGGTCGGCGCGGAGCCGCTGTCTGCGTTTGACGAAGTGGTGCACACAGTGCCCATGCTGTCGCTGGACAAAACCACCGAAGAAGCCGGTATTTCGGATTGGATGACGCGCTGCCGAAAGCGCCTCGATGAGGGGGTTGATCTCGAATTCACGTGCGAACCGAAGATCGACGGTGTGGCGGTGGCATTGGTTTACGAGGCGGGACGCCTCGTGCTGGCCTCCACGCGGGGCGACGGTCAGCGGGGCGAGGACATCACCGCCAACGTGCGCACGATCAAAGCCATACCGCTCACGCTGCAGGCTGACGATCTGCCGCCGCGTTTCGAGGTGCGTGGTGAGATCTACATGTCGCGCAGAGATTTTGAAGCGTTCAATGAGAAGGCCCGGGCCACCAACGGCAAACCGCTCATCAATCCGCGCAACGGCGCGGCTGGGTCGCTGCGACAGCTCGACCCGCGTCTCACGGCCGAGAGACCTCTGACCATGTTCTGCTACAGCCTCGGCTGGAGCGAGGGCGGCTGGCAGCCGCAGACGCACATGGAGGTGATGGGTCGCTTTCGCGAGTGGCGGCTGCGGGTCAACCCGGAGCTCAAGCTGGTGCGCACCGTCGAAGAATGCATGGACTATCTGCACGACCTGCAAGCCCGTCGCGACGACCTGGGTTACGACATCGACGGTGCCGTGCTCAAGGTCAACAACCTCGAACAGCAGCAGACGCTGGGCGCAGTAACCCGCAAACCGCGCTGGGCGCTGGCGTTCAAGTATCCGGCTGAAGAAGCCACCACGGTGATCAACGCGGAGGAGTTTCAGGTGGGACGCACTGGCGCCATTACGCCGGTGGCGCGTCTGGAACCGGTATTCGTGGGAGGCGTTACGGTCAGCAATGCCACGCTGCACAACATGGATGAGATCGGTCGGCTGGATCTGCACATCGGTGATACGGTGATGATCCGACGTGCCGGAGATGTCATTCCTCAGGTCGTCAACGTGGTCACGGCCCGGCGCCCGGAGCAGGCCGCGGTCGTTCAGCTGCCTGAGCGTTGTCCGGTGTGCGGCAGCCCGGTGGAGCGGCCGGAAGGCGAGGCGGTCGCCCGGTGCAGCGGCGGGGCGAACATTTGTGCCGCTCAGCGCAAGGAGGGCTTGAGACACTTCGCATCGCGTCTGGCGCTGGATATCGAAGGCCTCGGCGACAAGCTCATCGACGCATTGGTGGAGCGTGATCTGGTGCGCGTGCCGGCAGACATCTTCACGCTCGAGCACGACACGCTGGCCGATCTTCCGCGCATGGCTGCAAAATCTGCCGACAACCTGCTGACGGCCATCCGCAAAAGCCGTGAAACGACGCTGCCCAGACTCATCTATGCGCTCGGCATCCGCGAAGTCGGAGAGGCCACGGCGCTGGCGCTCGCGCAGCACTTCGGCACCATGGAAGCGCTCGCGGAAGCAGATGCGGAGCGGCTCGAAAAAGTGCCGGATGTCGGACCGATCGTCGCCTCCCGGATCAGGGAGTACTTCGACCGGCAGGAAAACCTGGATGCTTATCAAGCGCTGCTCGACGCAGGCGTCACCTATGAACCCATCGAGGTCAGCGAGGAAGACAAGCCGCTGGAAGGCCAGACCTGGGTGCTGACGGGTACGTTGGAAGCCATGTCGCGCAACGATGCCAAGGCCCGCCTGACGGCGCTCGGCGCCAAAGTCGCGGGCTCGGTTTCGAAGAAGACCGCTCAGGTGGTTGCGGGGCCGGGCGCCGGCAGCAAGCTCGAAAAAGCCAACGAACTGGAGATACCGGTCATGGACGAAGCACAGTTCATCAACTTTCTGGAAGATCATGCGTAGCGTTGCCCTTCTGACCATCGCCGCGCTGTTGTGCGCTTGTGCCAGCAGCCCGCCGCGGGACCCCGACAATCTGTGCCGCATCTTCAAGGAGCGCCCGAAATGGCAGAAAGCCGCGCGCAAGGCCCAGCGGCGGTGGGGGCTACCGCCTGAAGTCGCCATGGCGTTCGTGCATCGGGAGAGCGCTTTCGTCCACGATGCCCGCCCGCCGCGCAAGAAGATTCTGGGGCTCGTGCCCTGGCGCCGACCAACCAGTGCCTACGGTTACGCCCAGGCCACCAACGAAGCCTGGTCCGATTACCGTAAGGAGGCAGGTGGTTGGTTCCCGGATCGTGATGACTTTGCCGACTCGCTCGATTTCATCGGCTGGTACAACCACAAATCGCACGAGCGGCTCGGTATCAAGAAGAGCGATGCCTACAGGCTCTATCTCGCCTACTACTCAGGGCACGGAGGTTATGCCCGCGGCCACTGGAAGCGTGGTCCTGCCCAGGGGTACGCGCGACGGGTGGCAGACCGGGCAAACCGGTACGCCCGACAGCTGAGCGGCTGCTAGCCGAACACCTCGAGCTTCAAAGGCTCGACACTACCCATCCACAGTGCGTGATCCCGGTGATCCACGAGCTCATCGCCGGTGAGCGGGTGGATGAAAATGGTCAGCCCTTTCCGGTTGCTCATCAGCCAGGCGATGATTTGGTGAAAATCATCCCGTTCGAATGCGAGCTGACAGCTCCACCGGCTGTGCGGGCCCACCGGTTTCTCGTGGATGCGGCCGACCTGAACCGGCAGCTCGGCACCAGCCGCGGCGACCACAGCAGTGGCGGTCGGCAGCGTCTGCGCGTCGAAATAGACATGGGCGTGGTATCCCTGGATATCCTCGATATTCATCCTGCTCTAAACTGTCGCCTTCTTTAATGGGGGCCGAAACATGGCGATGTTCGAGAAGAAGAAAGACGAAGTAAAGGAGCAGGAAGCCGCGAGCAACGGTCGTGAGGGTGCAGCGGCCGGCGCGCCAGCGTCCAGAAACCGCGGTAGCGGCAGCCCGGCGGTGATCGGCGCCACCATTAGAGTCAAAGGTGAGGTCAGCGGCGAGGAAGATCTGGTGGTCGAAGGCACGGTGGAAGGCACGATCAGCCTGGAAAAGCATGACCTGACGGTCGGGCCATCGGCGCATGTTCTGGCGGATGTCACTGCCAAGGTGGTTCGCATCGAAGGCGAAGTCATTGGCGACGTGCGCGGCATCGAGCGCGTTACCATCTCTCAGGCCGGGCGCATGCAGGGCAATCTGAGCGCACCGCGTGTCGTCGTCGAAGATGGCGCCAAATTTCGGGGCACCATTGAAATGGACGGCTTCGACGGCGCTTCCGGCATGGGTTCCCCCAGGGACGCCTGACCCGAATGACTGCACCCGAACGGGAACCCAGCGCCCTGCTCGAGCGGGTGTTTGATGAGGCGCTGCTCGATGGGCCTTTCTCGGTGCTCGACATGGGCGGCGCGTCTCCCGAGACGTTGGCGTTTCTGTCCGGTCGCCGCTGCACGGTAACGGTGACCGGCCTGTTGCAGGACGGCTTTGTGCCTGAACCACCGGGGGAAGACGATCCTTATCGAGCGCATCGGGCGTTTCAGGAACGGCTGTCGTTTCTCGGCCAACGGCAGTACGACGTGTGTCTGTTCTGGGACTACCCCAACTATCTGCCGCTGCCGACCCTCAGAGCGTTTGCCGAGGTGCTGACCGGTCATCTGCATCCGCGTTCGCGGGCGCACCTGTTTGCAGGGCTCAATCCGCGTCATGGCCTGCCTTCGCTCTGTTATGGCGTGATCGATGAGCAGACCTTCAGCGTCAGGCCGCGCAACCGTCCACCGCTGTCGGACGTGCACTCCCAGGGTGAGATCGCTGATGCGTTCCACTACCTGAAGATCCACCGTTCGAGCCTTCGCGATGGCCGGGTGGAAGTCGTAATGGGTGGTGAATGACTTCGCAGCCTGAAGCTGCCGCGGCTGAAAAATCGGGGCGGGCCTGGTGGGTCGTTGCGGGTCTCTTCGGCGTTCTGCTGACGTCTTCGGGTTTCGGTTTTTACAACCTCTCCGTTTACGTCAACGTTTTTGCTACGGAGCTGGGCGAATCTGCGTCGCAGTCGAGCGTTCTGGCGTCACTGTTTTTCGTCACGGGCGGCATGGCCGGGGTGTGGGTGGCCAGGCTGCTCGAACGAGCGCCCCTCAAACCGCTCATGCTCACCGGGGCGCTCGTCAGCGGTAGCGCGCTGGCGCTGACCGGCCTCGCGGACACGCTCTGGCAGGTCTGGTTGCTCTTTGCCATTTTCGGCATCGGCAATGCCGCTGTGTCCATTGTGGTATCCACCACGCTCATTGCGCAGTGGTTTCCTGGATCCAACCGCTCGCTGGCGCTGTCCATCGCCTCGACCGGCCTCTCGGTTGGTGGCGTGGTGATCACACCGGTTTCCGCCTGGGCCCTCGAACAGATGGGTGTGGCCAGCGTCATGCCCTGGATCGGCGCCGGCTTCGTCCTGTGCACCGTTCCGCTCATCCTCTGGCTGGTGGAAACGCCGCCCGGCTTCGGGCCGGGCAACGTCCGCACCGAGGAGGCCGACGTCCGCGAGCGCTACGCTCGGGTGGTGCGTTCGCCGTTTTTTCTGCTGCACACCGCCGCCTACATTCTGCTCATGGGGGTCCAGGTGGGCGGCATCGCTCATCTGTACAGCCGCGCGGAGGAGCTGGCCGGGTTCGCCACCGCGGCCTTCTGTGTGCAGACATTGAGCGGCACCAGCATCATGGCGCGGTTTGCCGGCGGCTGGCTGCTCATGCGGGTGTCCGCGTTCGGCTTCACGCTGTTCAACCTCGCGCTGCAGAGTGTCGGTTTGCTGCTCATCGGCCTGGCCGACGACGCAACCAGCATGATTCTCGGCGCGGTGGTGTTCGGCAGCAGCGTGGGCAACCTGCTCATGCTGCAGCCGCTGCAGCTGGCGGAGACATTCGGCCCCGACGTGCTGGCGCGGCTCTTTGCCCTGGCCAACGCGCTCACCCTGATCGGTGTCGGCACCGGTCCGTTCCTGCTGGGCTACCTGTACGATCTCTACGACTACGATGTGTCTTACTTCGCAAGCGGTGCAATCTCCGCCACGGCGTTCGCAATCCTCTGCTTCGCGCGGCCGGGACGGGTTTGAAGCGATGACGCACGCGAGCTTCAGATCCACGCGCTATCGACTGCCGGGTCGAAAGATCATAGTTGCCTGTATGCTCGCGAGATGTCAGTGCTGACCAACGAGATCAAAGCCGAGATTCAGCGTGCGTATACCGCATGGCTTGCGGCGCGCGGCTTTCGTGCCCGTCGCGGGCAGCGTGAAATGGTGGCGCACATCGCCCGCACACTGACCGATGCGGATCTGCGTCTCACGGCGGTGGAAGCCGGCACCGGTACCGGCAAGACCGCAGCGTACTGTATCGCCGCCATACCGGTGGCGCGGGCTCTCGGTAAAACCATCGTTCTCAGCACGGCCACGGTAGCGCTGCAAGAGCAGGTGGTGCTGCGCGATCTGCCGGATCTCAAGTCTCATACCGGCCTCGAGTTCAATTTCGTGCTGGCCAAGGGCCGTGGCCGATACGTGTGCCTCAAACGGCTGGACGATGTGCTCAAAGACTCCGGGCAGCGGGAGCTTGCGTTGGTCGACACGCCGGCACCGGAAGCATCGGCCGTCTACGAGGGCATGCTCGCCCGGTTTGGTTCCGGAGAGTGGAACGGTGAGCTCGACGACTGGGCGGAAGGTGTGGAGCCGGAGGTCTGGCAGAGCGTCACCACCGATCATCGGGGCTGCACCAACCGGCGCTGTGCATTTTTCGCTCAGTGTCCGTTCTTCAAGGCCCGGGCGGGGCTCGAAGGCACGGAGGTCATCGTCGCCAATCACGACCTGGTGCTCGCCGATCTGAGCCTGGGTGGCGGGGTGGTGCTGCCGGAGCCGGAGGAAGTCATCTACGTGATGGATGAGGCGCACCACCTGCCGGACAAAACCCAGAACCACTTCAGCGTGCGGGCGCGGTTGCGGGGTTCTCTCACCTGGCTCGATCAGATCAATGCCACTATCGGCACTCTGGCCCAGCGTTTTGCGCGGCCGGGGGATCTGGTGTCCATTGCCTCGATGCTGGTCGAGCAGAGCGCGGCGGTCGCCGAAGCCCTCGGTGAGCTCGGAGAAGCGCTGGAGCCGCTGGAGTTCGAGGCGCGCGACGAGGACCTCTACACCCATCGGTTTCGTCTGGGCTGCGTCGAACAGACCATCCGCGAAAAATGCTTCGCCGCGCACCGACCCATGGCAGAGGGCGAGCTGGCGCTCGACCGGGTGCTGGAGCTTCTGGAGCAGGTATCCAGCGGCGACCTGAACTGGACCAACGCCCATGAAGCGGACGACTGGCTGGGGCCCGTGGGCCAGCAGCAGGCGCGCGCGTCCGCCGTGTGCGCGCTGCTTCGCGATTATGCCGATGCGCCGGGGTCCGAAAGCGAGGAGATCAAACCCGGCTCGCTGCACGCCCGTTGGGCCAATCGTTTCGGTGAGGACGTGGAGCTGATCAGCGCGCCGATTCAGACCGGTGCGTTGCTTCGCGAGGCGCTTTGGAGCCGCTGTTTTGCGGGCATCTGTACGTCTGCAACGCTCACGGCCGTCGGCAGCTGGACCCACTTCGTCGAGCAGGTGGGCTTTACCGAAGACGTGCAATGTATCCGCATTCCGAGCCCGTTCGACTACCCGCGCATCGCTGAGCTGCGGGTACCCAATATGCAGAGTGATCCCAGAGACTTCGACGCCCATTCGGAGGAGGTCACACGCATGCTGCCGGAGCTGCTCAAACAAGCGCGCAGCGCGCTGGTGCTCTTCACCTCCTGGCGGCAGCTGCGACGGGTGTGCAGCAATCTGTCGGAAGCGCTGATGGCGCAGATTCTGGTTCAAGGGGACGCGTCGAAGCAGCACCTGCTCGATCAGCACCGCGCGCGGATCGATGCCGGGGAGGAGAGCTATCTGTTCGGCCTCGCCAGCTTCTCGGAAGGCGTGGACCTACCGGATGATTACTGTCGGCATGTCATCATCGTCAAAGTGCCGTTCGCGGTACCCGACGATCCCATCGACCAGGCCATGGCGGAATGGGCGGAGCATCGCGGCCGCAATGCGTTCTATGAGATCAGCGTGCCGGATGCAGCGCTGAAGCTGGTGCAGGCCTGTGGGCGGCTCATTCGCCATGAAGGCGATCACGGTCACATCACGCTGCTGGATCGTCGGGTAGCGACCCAGCGTTACGGCCAGATGCTCCTGCGTTCGCTGCCGCCCTACCGGCTTACGATCGAGGCGCGCTGAGCGCGTGCTTGAACTCGGCGGCCCCGGTATAGGATTCGCCGGCACGCTCGAGCGCCTCGAACTGCCCGGCTGAGAAGACCACCAGACCAGCCTCGTAGAAGCGTTTCGTCAGTGCGCGCACGTAGCTGACGATGTCCGCTTTGCTCAAGGCTTCGACAGCGGTGGCCAACTGCTCCCGACCATCGAAGGTGTACACCTCGTCCACCATGTCGGACCAGTAACGCGACGTGCGATCACGAAGGTTTTCATCGGCTTCGCGCAGCTTCACCAGCAGGCCCTGCCGGGTGGCTTCGAAGGCTTCCTCGGGCATGGCTTCGAGCATTTCGTCCTGTGCGGCCAGAAATTCGAGCGTTGCCTTCTGCACGTGCGCGGCACCCGCTACGGGTGACTGCACAACGAAGAAAATGCCGCCGCGCTTGCGGAAACTGCGCCCGCCCATGGCCACGACATAGCCGAGCTGCTGCTCTGTGCGCAGGCTTGAAAAGTAACCCTGGCGAAGCAGCTGGATGGTGAGCTGACTCATTGCCTCGGCTTCCATGGAGCTGTCTGCGTTCTGCAGATAGGCCACGTAGGCACTGTCGTTGTGATTCACATTCAGTGCAATGGTTGCGGGCCGCGAGAGGTCTGTGACCTTCGGGTCTGCCGGTTCGAATGCGGCGAGGTTCGTATGACGGTCGATGACCTCATAGAGCGCTTTGGAAGCGTCTGTTGACACGTTACCGTGCACGAGTCCGAAGATTCGCGTTCTGGCGAGCTGTTGATCGCGCCAGCGGGTCAGGGCGTCCACGGAGATGGGTGTGAGCGCTTGGGCCAGGCTCCTGGCCGGCCACTGCGAGCTCAGCAGGGCCTGTGATACGGCGGACATGGCCTGGGTATAAGGCCTGTCGTTCTCTGCATTTTCCCAGTTTCGCTGCAGCTCGGATTTCAGCACTTCGAAGCGTTTCGGATCGATCTGCAGGTTGAAGAATGTCTCCAGAACGGTGTCGGCGAGCAGCAGCTGCTTGTCGTTGTATCCAGCCACATCGAAGCGGAAACCCATGGGCAGGGCGTGGATCTGCATGGACATGCCGGCGAGCAGGGTAGGATAGGCAAACTCGTTCAGGGCATCACTTACCAGCGCTTCGTAGAGCTGCGCCGCCGCGATGTCGTCCGGCGTCATCAGGCCACCATCAATGTTGAGGTTGAACCACAGGTTGGCTCTGGGAATGCCGAACGATGTGTCCGCATGCTGCCAGATCTCGGCATCCTGGCGATCGATGGCTTTCTTCGGTCCATCGGTGCCGGCTTTGAGCGACAGGTCTTCCGGCAGGAACGCATTGGGCTTGGGGAGCGCCAGAGCGGCCTGCAGCTCATCGGTGGGCGTCTTTGCCGCCAGCGGCGCCTGCGTCAGGGTGTAGGGCACGCCAAACCAGGGCTCTTTACGAATCTCATTTTCCTGGGCAGGGCCTTCTGGAAGCTGCCTGATGAGCAGCACGTTGTCGGGCCGCAAATCGTTGAGAATGTCCTCGATCAACGCGGGTGAGAAGTCTTCCATCAGAAACCTGGATCGCAGCAGGTCCTTCGGTGGCAGATGCATCATCTTCGGTGCGAGCTGATAGACCGTTGCCGTGGCGCTCTGCTGCTCCAGGAACCTGAAGCCGAGCTCGGCCACCAGGGCCTGCTCGTCGAACCGCCAGCGCTCGGGGCCATTGCTTTTCAGCAGATCGATATAGGCGAAGAGCATGCCGGTGATGGCGTCGAT
>JAUIKX010000005.1 GCA_030430515.1 Gammaproteobacteria bacterium
GCGCGGCGAGAAAGCTCGGAGCGGAGCTTTTCAATGTCGGCGCCTTTTTTACCGATGATAACACCGGGGCGGGCTGTGTGTACGATCACTTTCGTGTTTTTCGCAGCGCGCTCAATGATAACCTTAGAGATACCAGCAGGCTTCAAACGCTCTTGCACGTATTCACGCAATTTCAGGTCTTCAACCAGCTTCTCCCGGTGGATACGTACCGGTATGGAGCTGTCTTCGGAAATCTGCCCGAACACCAGAGCCACGTGCTCTGCGTCTTCGAAACGGGTTTTGTAGGCCACGGCTCTTGCCTCACCGATGGGTGTGCGCACCGCAAATTCATTGGTGCGCGCCACCAGCTGCTCCCGCTGCTGCCGGTAGGCGATGAGATCAGCAATGGAGATGATCTTCAGGTCATGTTCTTTGGCGAACTCAATGAGCTCCGGCAGACGCTGTACAGTACCGTCGTCGTTGACGATCTCCGCGAGGAGCGAAACCGGCGGCAGGCCCGCGAGGATCGACAGGTCGATGCCGGCTTCGGTATGACCGGAGCGCACGAGCACGCCGCCCGGCCGCGCCACCAGCGGAAAGATGTGTCCGGGCCGCACGAAGTCCTCGGCACCCGCATTGCTGTTCGCCAACGCCTGCACGGTAGCGGCCCGCTCTTCTGCGGAGATACCGGTGGTCAGACCATGCTTGTAATCGATGGATACCGTAAACGCAGTGCTCATCGGCGCGTCGTTGCGCGCCACCATGGGGTCGAGGTGCAGTTGCTTGGCATGCTCTCTTGGCATCGGCGCGCAGACGATTCCCGATGTGTGGCGCACGATGAAGGCCATCTTCTCTGGCGTGCAGTGGACGGCGGCGACGATCAGGTCGCCTTCGTTTTCGCGGTCGTCGTCATCTACGACCACCACCATCTCGCCGGCAGCAATGGCATCGAGAGCGGTCTGGACTGAATCGAAGGGTGTGCTCATGGGAATCTCTTCAAGCTGGCTGTCATTTCGGGGGCGCAGACTACCACAAACGCCCGCGCTGGCCTTACGCCCGCGCCTTCTTCCATAATCGCGACCTTTCAATCGCAACGGGAGCCGCCAGTGTCACATCTGGCATCCGACACGAAGCTCGAACGGCTTGAAGAGGGCCGCTATCAGGGTCAGGTCAGCGACGCCTGGAACATCGGTGACAATCCAAACGGCGGATACCTGTTGAGCATCGTGCTGTCCGCGCTTCGGGCAAGCCTGCCGCACCCGGACCCCATCAGCATTACCACGCATTACCTGCGCCCGGGATCCAGCAATGCGCCCTGCGAAGTGGTTGTGGATGTACTGCGTACGGGCCGTTCTCTGAGCACTGCTCGAGCGACCCTCACGCAGGAAGGCAAAACCCGCCTCGAAGTCCTGGCGAGTTTCGCCGACGTGACGGTTGGCGCCGGAGCGGAGACCAAGCTGACCCTGCCCCGCCCGCCGCTGCCTGCGCTCGAGGACTGCATCGCCCGATCAGGAGATGCCCAGGGCGTATCGCTGCCGATCAGCCAGCGGCTGGACGTGCGCCTGCACCCCGACCTGGCAGAGCCGGGCAAGGCCGGCCGTGCCGAGATATCCGGGTACATCCGGCTCGTGGACGGCGCGGAGCCCGACAGCAGCACGCTGTGCCTTTTTGCAGACTCGTTTCCACCATCACCGTTTGCTCTGCTGGGCGTGGTCGGCTGGGTGCCAACCATTGAACTGACCGTTCATGTTCGGGCCCGCCCGCAACCCGGCTGGGTTTACGGTCAGTTCAAGTGCAAAGATCTGAGTGGCGGGCGCATGATCGAAGACGGTGCGCTTTGGGATTCAGGCGGTAACCTGGTTGCCCGCAGCCGACAGATCGGCCTGGTGCTCAGCGGCCCCTGAAATTGCCCGGCCGCCGCTCGGCAACTGCTTTGACACCTTCGCGGTAATCCTCGGTGCGCTGCAGGTGGAACTGCTCGAAACCTTCGTGATCTGTGGCTTTCTGCACTGCATCCGCCAGATCGCCACGCATGGATGCGCGGACGGAAAGAAGCGCCAGAGGCGCGTTTTGTGCAATCTCACCTGCGAACTGGATCGCCGCTTCACGAACCTGATCCTTCTCAACAAGACGGTCGACAATACCGACAGCGTGCGCTTCCTCTCCGGTGAGCCGGCGCCCGGTCGCGAATATTTCGTGGGCCGCCTGATGGCCGATGACCCTCGGCAGCACATGGGTGAGTCCGAACCCAGGCGTGAAGCCGAGCTTCACGAAGTTGGCGGTAAAGCGCGACTCCGGGCAGCCCACACGAAAATCCGCAAACATGGACAAACCAAACCCGCCTCCGACTGCTGCCCCCTGTACAGCAGCAACCACATACTTCCTGTTTCTGAACAGACGCACCGCTTCACGGTAAAGCGGGTTGCCGTCTTCGGCCGTGCGGGCGGCGCGTTCTTCAGCGTCTCGCGGAGAACCGAAGTTTGCGCCAGCGCAGAAGTGTTTTCCTTCGGCCGCCAGTACGATGGCGCGCGTGTCATCGTCTTCATCGAGCTCGGCAAAGATGTCTGCCAGGTCGCAGATGAGATCGACGTCGAAAAAGTTATTCGGCCCCCGCTGTATCTCCACCAGCGACACAAAACCGCCAACATTAGAAACCTCTACGTCGCCCTGCTTTTTATTCACCGCCATGTCTTTCCCTCTCAAGCGTCTTTGATGTTTCTGGGCACGTCGCGAAACGGGCCCGTGTCGAAGCGGGGTTCTTTCGGCAACCCCAACACTCTTTCGGAAATGATGTTCTTCTGAATCTCGTCCGTGCCGCCAGCGATGGAAATGGCCGGCACCGACAGGAGCACTTCAGCCACGATACCGTCGAGCTCTGAGTTCGCTCCGGCCAGCAGAGCGTCCGCACCGGAGATCAGCGTGTGTGCGTGTGCTGCCTGCCTGGCGATCTCGCTGGCGGCAAGCTTACCGATAGATCCCTCGGGTATGACACGGTGTTTACCGGATCGACGCTTCGCAACCGCCGCCGCAGCCGCCAGATCCGCGCCTTTCTTCAGGCACAACGCCCTGGCGATTTCCTGACGAACCAGCGGGTCGCTGATTGCGCCGTTACCCTCGGCCCGCTTGAGCAGCAGATCCGCGCGCCCCGCCCGTTGCGGGTACCAGGTGTAGGGTTCCAGAGCGATGGCCAGCTCTGCACGGTACTCATCGTAGATCGGCCCTTCCAGGTCTTTCGCGGCACCACCACTGCGATCGCTGCCAAAAGCCTGCCGCTCGAGTGACAGTGTTGTCGCGGCAATGCTCCAGCCCTCCCCTTCAGCGCCCAGCAGATCTTCAGCAAGCACTTCGGCGTCCGACATGAACACCTCGTTGAACGAGGCGTGTCCGTTCATCTGTTTGAGCGGCCGGACTTCAACCCCTGCCTGGCGCATGTCGATCAGAAAGTAGCTGATGCCCTGGTGCTTGGGCACGTCCCAGTTGGTGCGCGCGAGCAGAATGCCGAAGTCGGCATGGTGGGCGCTGGTGTTCCAGACCTTCTGGCCGTTGATGATCCACCTGTCGCCGACCTTCTCCGCTTTCGTCGTGAGACCTGCCAGGTCCGAGCCGCTGCCCGGCTCGCTGAACAGCTGGCACCAGGCCTCCTCGCCCGTCAGAATCGGCCGGAGATAGCGGCGCTTCTGGGCATCGGTGCCGTGGGTGAGGATGGTATGCGAAGCCAGACGGCCGGGGCCGGCCTGCGCCACGCCAACCGCACCTTTCTCGGCAAACACCTGCTGCACGGCGGCCGCCTGCGTTTCATTGAAGCCGCGACCGTAGTACGCCCTCGGCCAGGTGGGAGCAGCCCAGCCACCCTCCACGAGGGTTTCCCGCCATTCCTTCAGTGGGCGTACCGGAGACCAGTTTTCATCCAGCCACGCCGAAACTTCCGCACGGATCGTTTCAATGCTCGAGGACTCGTCAGACATCGACGCCTCCGGAGTTTTTCGTCATGCGCATCATCATCTTCTCCCGGTGCCAGCCTGGGGTGCCGAGCAGAACCTCGGACGCCTTGGCACGCTTGAACCAGAGGTGCACGTCCTCTTCCCAGGTAAAGCCGATTCCACCGCGAAGCTGAATCGCCTGCTTGGCGATGGCAAAGTAAGCGTCTCCAGCCATGGCCTTGGCCATGTTCGGCGTCCAGGGGTCCCCTTCGCCGCTGGCGAGCACTCGGGCCGCCTCGTGAGTCACAGCGCGAGCCAACTCCAGCTCCATGAGCAGATCCGCCGCACGGTGCTTCAGCGCCTGAAACGAACCGATCGGACGGCCGAACTGAACCCGCATTTTCAGATAGGCGATCGTGCTGTCGAAGAGCGCTTCAGCACCGCCGATCATCTCATGGGCCAGCGCGGTGCAGAGCTGATCCCAGAGCCGCGTCACATCTACAGGCCCGTCACCCAGCCGCTCTCCCTCGACGGATGAGAGGGAGACGCGAGAAAGTTTGCGTGTCGGATCGAGCGCCTCGAGCGGTTCAACATCGATGCCGGATTGCATCGCATCCACCCAGAATGCCGCCAACCCATCTCCCTCGGAAGCGATGACGACGAAGCCCTGGGCAATGTGTGCATCAACGACCATGTTGGCCGTGCCATCGAGCCGTGCACCGTCCGAGAACAAGGAGCGACCGAGACGGTCGGCGTCGGCTACATTGTCGAGGACCAGAGTAGCGATGACACTGCCGTCAGCTATACCGGGCAGCAGACGTTCTTTCTGCTCGTTCGATGCCTGGTTGAGAATGGCGTGTGCGGCCATGACAGACGAGGAAAAAAAGGGGCCGCAGTACAGGCTCCGCCCCATCTCCTGACAGGTGATGCCCAACTCAACGGGACCGAAACCAAACCCACCGAAACGCTCTGGCAGGTGGGTGCCGGCAAGCCCGACCTCACCGCAGAGCTGGCGCCACACGTCCGGTTCGTACCCCTCGGCCGACGCCATACACTTGCGTACAGCCTGGGTGGGCGATTTATCTGCAAGAAATCGGGCAACGACCTCGCGAAACTGCTCGGTATCTTCGCTGAGCAAAGCGGCCTCTCACAACTGAAGGAAAGGCCCGTTTATAGCAGCCCTAGGCCACCTGCTCCAGACTGCGCGCTTCGAGTTCGTTGAGAAGCCGGTCCAGAGTGCGGCTGATACGGGTGCAGTTGCGAACCATCTCGATCTTCGGCCAGGTCTGGCGCTCCCCTTCGCGGATCAGCTTCTTGATTTCCCGCTCAGAGAGCTTGGCCAGGAGTTTTCGCGGGTCCCACAGCCGGCGCTGAGGCAGGATGTTGATATCTGCCGTGTAATCCTGTGTCGCCAGGTTGTAGCCCATGCGCGTGAGGATATTCAGGGGGTAGATCGACTTGGTCGCCTGCATGGCGAAAGGATAGGTGGCTTTCAACCATTCGCGGGAAGCATTCTGATTGATCTCCCAGAGTTTGCTGAACAGATCATCCGAACGCGCGGTATCCCGCAGAGCCCAGATGACGAATGGGTTGATCTGGCTGCTGACAAAGTGATTCACGCCATAAAGCCGCGCCAGGCGCTTCGCTGGCAGATCGTCTGTCATCGACCCATCCACCCATTGCCTCGACGGCACGTAGGGCTTGCGCTCACCATCGATGCTTCGCGCGGCGAGCGTCACCGGCGGAAAAACGCCGGGAACGGCGCACGACGCGAGCACCGCCTCGCGAATCAGAACGTTTGGAGAAGTCACCGCGTTGAGGAGCCTCGGCTGCTGATGCAGGTCGCGGGGGGATACCGTGATATTGATGGCGCGACCCGATGTCTCGAACGCCTCGGCAAAGGTCATATCAGGAATGATCTCGGCAATGAGCCGCCGAACTTCGCTGATCTCGAGCCGCTCCGGAGATTGCTGCACCACATCCTGACCGCTGCTGATACCCTGAAATGCAGGAACCACGGCATCAGATTGCAGAATCGACTCGAGCCCCTGAACATCGCGCGTGCCAATGATCGCGCAGATCAGTGATCCCGCGCTGGAACCGGACAGAACCGACGGCAACAGTCCCTGTTCGAAAAGCGCCTTGATGACGCCAAGGTGGAACGGTCCCAGGGAACCACCGCCACTGAGCATGAGCGCTGTTCTGCCGTAGCAGTGGCTGGCGCGCCGGAGAAATTCCAGCCGTTCCGCGAGAGAGATCTCCTCATCGCTGATGGAGCCGACATAGGCAATGGCCTCGGCCAGCTCGCGATTGTAGTCCGTGATGAGATCCTTCGTGCCGAAGAGTGCTTTTTTGTACATGGACGAAGAGCCGATGCCGCCCATGTTGCCGTGAATCCCTTCGTTCAGATAGAACAGCAGCGCATGCGGGTCCCCGGAACCTCTGATCTCTCTCAGCTCTTCCAGCCGCTTGCGAATGACCTTGTAGTCGTAACGCTTGCTGCGCTCGTCGTGGCGCCAGCGGGCAGCTCCGGAGCGCTCGTCCTCAGCCAGGGCCAGAGACTTCCATTCATCGTAGGAGCGTGCCGACCAAAGTTTACTACTTGCCATCGTGATCTCTCGAAAGGGCTGCCGCCGGAAAATTATGTTGCACTGCAGCATAGCATATTTCCCACCGCCGAGCCGTGCAATAATTCGCGACCCGAGAAGGAGACCCTATGGAACTGTTTACACTCGACAACTTCTTTACCCTGCTCATGCTGGTCGCTCTGCAGGCCGTCCTCGGGTTCGACAACCTTTTATACATCTCCCTGGAGTCCAAGCGGGCGCCCGCGGAGAAACAGGCCATGGTTCGTCGTCTGGGCATCGGCCTCGCCGTTTTTCTGCGTATCGCCCTACTGTTCGCCCTCATGGAGGTCATCGAGCTGTTCCAGGACCCCCTGTTCTCCGTTAGCTTGCCAGGCGTCGTGGAATCCACGTTCAACCTGCATGCGCTGATCGTGCTGTTCGGCGGCGCCTTCATCGTCTACACAGCGACCAAGGAGGTGCTGCACATGATGAGCCTGGACGACGAAGCCGGGCATCATGAAGCACCACGATCGGTGGGTATGATCATCACCTCCATCGTCGCCATGAATGCGATCTTTTCCGTCGACTCCATCCTGAGCGCCATGGCGCTTTCTGATGTTTTTGCCGTCATGGCGACGGCCATCGTCATCGGCGGCGTGCTGATGATCTGGCTTGCAGACGGTGTGTCCGAGTTTCTGCAGCGCAACCGGATGTACGAGGTGCTGGGTCTTTTCGTGCTGTTCGTCGTGGGTATCATGCTGATCACGGAAGGCGGCCATCTTGCGCACATGAAGCTCCTGGGTTCTGAAGTGCACGCCATGACCAAAACGACGTTCTACTTCGTCATCATCGTTCTGGTGCTTACGGACTTCGTGCAGAGCCGCTATCAGAGAAAACTGCTGGCAATGAAGAAGGTGGCTCACAATGCAGCATGACAACGTCCTGATCGAAGCAAAGTTCGATCCCAGGCTCAAAACCTACACTCTGGTGGCCGGCGCGCTGCTCATGCTGCTGCCGGTCTTTTCCATCGTACTGATTCCATTGTGGCTGCTCGGCATCGGCCAGTACTTTGCAGGGAAACAGTTCGATGCGCTGGAATGCAGGCTCACCGAAAGATCGCTGAACTTTTCGCGAGGCATCATCTTTCGCGTGCAGAAAAATGTGCCGCTCGACAAGATCACCGACCTGGGGGTGTTGGAGGGTCCGCTGCTGCGCAGGTTCGGCCTGGTGCGGTTGAGCGTCGAAACCGCCGGCCAGAGCAGCGGCTCGAGCGCACTCCTGTCGCTGATCGGCATCGAGAATGCTCTGGCATTCCGCGACGCAGTGCTCGAGCAGCGAGACCTCGTAACAAGCGCCACGTCCAGCGCGCCCCCCGAAGAAAACTCTGTGTCCCTGCTCACCGATATCCGTGACTCGCTGCACCGTATCGAAAGGCATCTGGAAAAAGGGAGCAGCTGAAAAGCGTGCACCACGTCACAGTTCGCAGCGCGCGGGGCCTCCTAGACTGAAACCGAGACTCCAGAAATCCCGGTTTCCCAGATGCCGAACAGCCAGAATAGAGACCGGCGCTATCTGCTTGCAGTGGAAGGGACGCAGGTAGGCGTCTTCGAGCGGCCTGACATGCAATCAGACGAAGTGTTCTGGTCGAACAGCCTCTTCGATCTTCTGCACTACAGCCGCGAAGAAACACCCACCCCGCCGTTCGCACTGGTCCGGTGGGACTACCGCAAGAAAGTCGAAACACTTCGCCGTAGTATTCTCAGAAACCCCGGAAAAGCGGTGCAGATTCAGGCGCCGATGCTGTGCGGCGACGGTCGCTACCGGTGGTTTTCCGCGAACTGCATCGCCAACCCGGGCGAGAACGGCTCGATGGGACTCCTGGGGTCGATCTTTTCCATCGAAGAAGTAAAAGAAGTGGAACAGCTGCGCGCCAAGGAACGCCAGCTCGAGGCAGCCGTTGACTCGCTCACCGCCGCTAATGCGGATCTTGAGCGCTTCGCGCACATGGCTTCGCACGATTTGCAGGAACCGCTGCGCATGGTAACGGCGTTCATGAGTCTGTTAAAAAGCGACTACGCCGACTCACTGGACGATCGAGCCCGGCAATACATCGCCTTTGCTTGTGATGGCGCCGAACGCATGCAGACGATGATCGACGACCTGCTGCTTTATGCAAAGGTCGGCATCGATGCGCCGGAGCTTCAGAACGTGAACCTGCAGCAGATTTCTGACGACACTTGCGCGCTGCTGGACGAAACAATCCAGAACACCGGCGCCGAGATTCGGACATCGAGCCTGCCGGTCGTTCTTGCAGACCCCACAGGTCTGAAGAGCCTGATGCTCAACCTGATCGGAAACGCCATAAAGTACACGAGAAACGGTACGAAACCAGAGATCAGCATCGGCTGCGACATGAACGCGGAAACATGGACGCTCACCGTTTCCGACAATGGCATCGGCATTCCCGACAGCAAGCGCAACGACATATTTCAACCATTTTTCCGACTGCATGGCCCATCGGATTACCCGGGGAACGGTGTTGGTCTCGCGATGTGCAAACGCATCGCCGAGTCCTGGCACGGCAGCATCAGCGTTCAGCAAAAGGACGATGGCGGGTCGATTTTCTCAGTCACTGCGCCCCGATACGGGATCGCGCCCAAAGGAGCCGCGTAATGCACATTCTGCATGTCGAAGACAATCCGGGAGACCTGGTACTGTGCCGCGAAGCCCTGGCACGCGCCGATTTCGAATGCCAGACACATCAGGCACGTGACGCAGAGAGCGCCATGGACTTCCTGAGCAAGCGGGGAGAACACAAGGGAGCGCCGGACGTCGATCTGGTACTGCTTGATCTCAACCTCGTCGGCAGCAGCGGTCATGACGTACTTTTCTGGTTGAGAGAACAACCCAGGTTTCGAGAACTGCCAGTGGTCGTACTCACTTCCTCGGCCCGGCAGAAGGATGTGCATCGAGCCGTGGACAACGGCGCAACCAACTACTGCGTCAAGCCGAGAGAGCTGCGCCAGTTTGTGCAGTTCGTGGAACAGATCACCACCAGTTGGGTTTGCGAAGATCACTGACAATCCCGGCACACAGGCCTACGATGGTGCCGGTTTAACCGGATCTCCAGCTCTGCGATGATGAAATCCCACCACGACTTCGCCCGCCCTCACCTGCAGTCGTTCGCCTCTCGGCTTCTTCAGCATACTTCTGAACAAACGATCAACGCTTCAGAAGAAATCGTTCGACTGAGTGCCGATCACTACCTGAGCGATACACGTTTCGAGCAGGAGCGGCAGCGATTGTTCATGCGCCTGCCCCTCATGCTCGCTGCAAGCTGCGAGCTCGACACCAACAGTTACAAGGCCATGGAAGTCGCCGGCATCCCGGTACTGCTGCTTCGAGACAGACAAGGGCAGGCGCGTGCATTCCTCAACAGCTGCCCACACCGAGGCGCCATTCTCTCAGAGGGACAAGGCCCGGCAACGCGATTCACCTGCCCATACCATGGCTGGACATTCGGGCAGGACGGCAAGCTTGCCGGTTACCCGCTGCGCGAGGCGTTTGGCGACGTGAGCGATATCCGCCTGACGGAGTTCTCCACCTTTGAATCAGCGGGCATGGTATGGGTCACCTTGAACCCGCAACCGCTGGTCTCTCCCAAAGCCTTCTTCTCCGGCTTCGACCAGCTGCTCGACGTCTTCAATCTCAATGACTGGACGCTTCTGACGCGCCACGAACTACCTGGGCCAAACTGGAAGCTCTGCTTCGACGCACACCTGGATTTCTATCACCTGCCGGTGCTGCATGGACGTTCCTTCGGTCCGGGCATGTCGCCAAAGGCCATCTACGGCTACTGGGGGCCTCATCAGCGTCTGTCGCAACCACAAAACACCAAAGCGGACATCGACGACGACATCAACCTCTTCAAGCTGGATCCGGGCCACCCCGATCGCTGGCCGCTCGGCTCCATGATGGTCGGCGAATGGATCATTTTCCCCAACGTATCCATCAACTACTTCTACCGTGGCGGGCTGGGCATGCTGATCTCGCAGATCATTCCCGGCCGCCGCAGCGATGAGGCAGTAACCGTCCAGTCTTACTTCGTAGCCGGCTCGCCGGACGAGAGCCAGCACCAGGCAGCCGCCGAGCAGAGCGCTTTCCTCGCTCACGTGGTTGGCGACGAAGACCTGCCCACGTCTGCCGGCCAGCAACTCGCGATCCAATCAGGCCACTTCAAAGAGATGATTCTGGGTCGCAACGAAGGCGGCATCCAGGCCTTCCACGGATGGATCGAGCGTGTTCTGGAAACGGAGGATGCAGAGCTGAATGAACTCTTCGCTATCGAGCCGGGTTGGCGGTTTTGAGCAACAGGCGTGAGTGTCGGATGCTCACTTCCACCTTCGGTGAAAAGGAGCGATATGGCGCGCCCGGTAGGACTCGAACCTACAACCCCCAGGTTCGAAGCCTGGTGCTCTATCCAGTTGAACTACGGGCGCGTGGGCGCGGAGTCTGCCCTAAGCGCGGCTGGCTTGGCAAGCCGAACCGAGCGGATCAGAGACGCCGTACCCAGATATTGCGATAGCTGACGGGATTTCCATGGTCCTGAAGACGCAATGGCGCCTCTCCGTGGGCTTCGTAGCCGGGCGCACCCACATAGACAGTCTGCCCGGCGATGACGGCGTGATTCTGCACCAGAACGCCGTTATGCAGCACCGTTACCGTTGCCGGATGCAGCAGCGAGCCGTTGGAGGAAATCCTCGGCGCCATGAAGATGATGTCGTAAGTCTGCCATTGGCCTGGAGCGCGGGATGCGTTCGCAAGCGGGATATGCTGCTTATAGACACTCGCCGCCTGGCCATTG
This sequence comes from Gammaproteobacteria bacterium, assembly GCA_030430515.1. Classification (GTDB taxonomy): domain Bacteria; phylum Pseudomonadota; class Gammaproteobacteria; order Pseudomonadales; family Azotimanducaceae; genus SYFY01. Next base: position 11,331 of record JAUIKX010000005.1, read on the forward strand.
GCATAGGTGGGGTTGTCGAATGAATCCAGCACCTGAACCTCATAACGCTCCATGAGGAATACACCGCTGTTGCCCCGCCCCTGCCCTTCGCCTTTCACCTCAGCCGGCGTGCGCCATTCGATGTGAAGCTGCACATCGCCGAAATGCTCGCGGGTCAGAATATCTCCCGATCTCGGCAATACGGTAAGCGCGCCGTCTTCAACCCGCCAGGACGGTGCTCCACCCGACGCCGCCACCCACTGGTCCAGGTCATCGCCATCGAAGAGCACGATGGCATCGCTGGGTGGCCTTCCTTGCTCGCCAGGTATCACCACTTCCGGTTCGGGCTGCCATCGTTCGGTGACTTTCGCACGCTCGTGGATTTCATCGAGATTCAAAGCAACATCCTGAGCGGCATCAGCCGATGAGCAGAGGAAGACGAACAACGCAGCGACAATCGGTGACTTGATCAACATGAGAAGGAGCTCCTGAGCGTGCCTGTTGGGAAAAAGCCAGCTTGGCAGATTGGCCTGACCAGTTTACCATTCTAGTTCATCTCAAGAGCGATCAAAATGGAAGAGACCTGGCGCTGGTTCGGGCCGGATGACTCCGTCACCCTGGAAAACGTGAAGCAGGCGGGCGCGACCGGCATTGTCACTGCATTGGACCATATTCCCACGGGTGAGGCTTGGCCACTGGAAGACATCCTGGAGCGCAAAGCGCTCATCGAATCGTACGATCTCGAGTGGTCGGTGGTGGAAAGCGTGCCACTGCACAACGACATCAAAACCCGCAGCGGCGACTTCGAGCGCCACATCGCCAACTACTGCACCTCGCTTGAGAACCTCGGTAAAGCCGGCATCAAACGGGTGTGCTACAACTTCATGCCAGTGGTTGACTGGACGCGCACCAACCTCGATTACGAGTTGCCCAACCAATCGAACGCTCTGCGCTTCGATATGTCGGATTTCGTTGTGTACGACGTGCATATCCTGCAACGCCCCGGCGCCGAGGAAAGCTATTCTCAGGAAATGCTCGAGCGGGCCGAAAGGCGCTTCGGTGAAATGAGCGAGCGGGAAAAAGCCGGGCTCGAGGCCAACATCATTGCCGGGCTGCCCGGAGGCGAAGGCTCTTACGATCGCGCCGGCATCGCGGAGGCGATCGCCGAGTTTTCCGCGCTCGGCACCGAGGGGCTGCGCGCCAACCTCATCGCCTTTCTGAAAGACATACTTCCCACCGCCGAAAAAGCCGGTGTGCGCATGGCCATTCACCCGGATGACCCGCCGTTTTCGCTGTTCGGCCTGCCGCGGGTGGTCTCGACGGCTGACGACGCCCGGGCGCTCATCAACCAGGCACCGAGCCCTTCGAACTGCCTGACGATGTGCGCCGGTTCCTACGGCGCCCGTGCCGACAACGACCTGGTGGCCATGATCCGCGAGTTCGGCCCACACATCGAATTCGTGCACCTGCGCAACATCAAGCGCGAGGCGGACGGCTCGTTCTTCGAATCTGAACATCTCGACGGCGACAACGACATCGTCGGCATCATCAACGCGCTGCTCGATGAGGAAGCGCGACGGCGCGGCAGCGACAGTGAGTTCGGCCGCATCGCCATGCGCCCCGACCACGGTCATACCCTCGGCGACGAACGCGGTCGCGCCGATGTGCGGCCCGGCTACTCTTTCGGCGGCCGCATGAAAGGGCTCGCGGAGCTCCGCGGCGTCATCCACGCTCTGACCATGACGCGCGGTTGATCGATATGTCCGAACCTTTGAACCATCCGGACCGGCTGCTTCCCGTAGAACCGCAATTGCGTGATCTCGCCCGTGCGCTTTACCAAAGCGTGCACGATCTACCGATCATCAGCCCGCACGGCCACACCGACCCGAGTTGGTTTGCCCTGGATGAGCCGTTCGCAAACCCGGCCGAGCTCCTCATCAAACCGGACCACTACGTGTTCCGCATGCTCTACAGCCAGGGCATCACCCTGGAAGCGCTGGGCATAGCCGATATCCACGGCAACCCCAACGATGTGGACCCGCGAAAAGTCTGGGCGGTCTTCGCGGCCAACTACCACCTGTTCAGAGGCACGCCGAGCCGTATATGGCTGGATCATGTGTTTGGCGAAGTGTTTGGCATCACAGCCCCGCTTTCGAGCGACACAGCAGAGCTGTACTACGACACCATCGCCAGCCAACTGGCGACGACGGCGTTCAGACCGCGCGCCCTCTTCGACCGCTTCAACATCGAGGTGCTTGCGACCACCGAATCGCCGCTGGATTCCCTGGCGCATCACGCGACGATCGCCGACAGCGGCTGGAACGGCCGCGTCATCACGACTTTCCGACCCGACCCGGTGGTCGATCCCGAATTCGAAGGCTTTTCAGGCAACCTGCAGAAGCTGAGCGAGCTGACAGGTAAGGACACACAGTCTTATGCAGGCTATCTGGAAGCGTTGCGCGTTTCCCGGCAGCACTTCATCAACCACGGGGCAACTGCTTCCGATCATGGTCATCCCACAGCACGCACAGCCGTGTTGAGCGATACCGATGCGGCTGAGCTGTTTGCACGGGTTACCGAAAAGCCAACCGCGCAGGAGGCAGAACTGTTCCGCGCCCATATGCTCACTGAGATGGCCCGCATGAGCCTCGACGACGGGCTCGTCATGCAGATCCACCCCGGGTCGATGCGCAACCACAATCGGCCGCTGTTCGAACGCTTCGGCCGTGATAAAGGCGCTGACATTCCCACCACCACCGACTACGTCGGTGCGCTACAGCCGCTGCTCGGCGCCCTGGGCAACGAGCCGGGTTTGAGCGTGATTGTTTTCACCCTGGACGAAACCAGCTACAGCCGCGAGCTTGCGCCGCTGGCCGGACACTACCCATGCCTCAAGCTGGGCCCGGCATGGTGGTTTCATGACAGCCCTGAAGGCATGCGGCGTTTTCGTGAACAGACCACCGAAACCGCCGGGTTCTACAACACCGTGGGCTTCAACGACGACACACGCGCATTTCTATCGATACCGGCACGCCACGATGTCGCCCGTCGCATCGACTGCTCGTTCCTTGCGCGGCTGGTTGCCGACCACCGTCTACGCGAAGCAGAGGCATTCGAGCTCGCTCAGGATCTTGCCTGCAACCTCGCCCGCCGCGCTTACCGGCTCGACACGTGAGCATCAGGAGGCTTGCCCCCGAGATACTGGAAAGCCTCTCGGGTATCGAAACGCCTGGCTATGATCGCACCAGCGTACAGCCCGGCGTGCTGCACATCGGCGTCGGTGGTTTTCATCGCGCACACCAGGCCATCTTCACGGAGGATGCGGTCAAGGCAGCCGGCGGCAACTGGGCGATTATCGGCGCCAGCCTGAAAACCGCTACCGCGGAACAACAGCTCAGCCCACAGGATTGTCTGTATACCGTCAACGAACGCACACCAGTCGGCACAGAACGGCGCGTGGTCGGCATCATCCGACAGATCATCACCGCAAGTAGCAGTTCGGGTTACGAGCAGCTGATCGAGGCCATTGCGAACCCACAGATTCACGTGATTACGCTCACGGTTACCGAGAAAGGCTATTGCCAGAACGGCGGCCGGCTCGACGCAGCCCTTGTCGAGATCCAGCAGGATCTGAAAACCTGGGGACGAAAAACGACCTTACCCGGAGTGCTCGCTGCGGGCCTGGAACGCAGGCGCCGCGACAATGGGCAGCCCGTCACCGTGCTGAGCTGCGACAACCTGATGGCCAACGGCAAGCTGCTGGCTCGGGTCATCCACGACTTCATCTCTCAATACGACCTCAATCTGCAGGACTGGGTCGAAGCGCACGTCACCTTTCCTTGCTCAATGGTTGATCGCATCGTGCCGCACACAACCGATGCGGACCGGCAAGCGTTGAGCAATGAGCTGGGCTTCGCTGATCAGGCGATGACTGTATGTGAGCCCTTCAAGCAGTGGGTGATCGAAGACAGATTCGCCGGCCCGCGTCCTGCCTGGGAGTCCGCCGGCGCCCTGTTTGTCGATGACGTCGCCCCTTTTGAGCAGGCCAAGCTGCGTCTGCTCAACGGCACCCACAGCGCCAGCGCCTATCTGGGACTTCTGTCCGGTTACGAATTCATCCACCAGGTGATGGAAGACGAAAAGCTCGAAGGCTTTCTGAGAGATCTGGTGCGTGAGGAAGTTCAGCCGATGGTTGACGCACCGCCCGGTCTCGATCTGGACACCTACACCCAACTTATTTTTGATCGGTTCGCCAACTCCGCCGTTGCCTACGGCACCCTGCAGGTGGCAACAGATGGGTCTCAGAAGCTGCCTCAACGGCTGGTTCCGGTCGTCGCAAAGCGCCTCAGCGAAGGCCTGACGAGCCCGAAAATAGCCACTGTTTTCGCGGCCTGGCTGGAACACCTGAAGCAGCCTGCACCAGACCCGCAGGGTGAACTGCTGAAGAAACTAGCCGCCGAACACCACGAGCCGCATTCGCTCGTGGCAGCCATTGCCGAGCATACGCAAATATTTGATGAATTGGGTGAGGCAGGATCTTCGTTCTTCGCTGAAGTCGCCGAAGCGCTCATTGCGATCCGCGCTTAGTCTGCACCCGCTCCAAAGTGCTTCGCGGCAGCCTGGATTGACGCTTCAATGTGTCGTCGCATTGCCGCGCGTGCGGCCTCAGGGTCGCGTGCCGCGATGGCGTTCGCAACGGCCTGATGCTCATCAATGACCGGATACACCCCTTCACCAATAATCATGCGGTGAAAGCCACTGCTCAGCTCCGATTGCCCCCGAAGTCGCCATAGCCATTGCACGGTGCCGACAATCGCCGCGTTCTCCGTACCTTGCGCAATCAGCACATGGAACTGCTGATCAACAGGCTCGAGGCCTGGTGACTGCTCGAGCGCCGCCATGTTGTTCACAAGCTCCCGCAGGCAGGCAATCTGCTCATCGGTCATACGCTCGGCAGCGAGAGCTGCCGCTTCCGGCTCCACGGCCAGCCGTAGCTCCAGAATATCGAACGGGCCGATACCCTCGTCCTTGAGCAGTCCCGCGCGCGAGGAGTATCCGGATTCCGTCACGCACCTCGATGATGCCGGAGACTTCCAGAGCGATCATCGCCTCGCGGATGGTCGGGCGGCTGACCTGCAGCATGTCGGCGAGATCCCGTTCAGACGGCAGCTTTTCTCCGGGCTTTACTTCACCCCCGGCAATCCGTTCAGCCAGGCTCCGGGCCACTCTGAGATAGAGACGTTCCGTCGCTGCGATGGGTTTGAGCTTCATCAGTCGATCGCCTGTGCAGCAAGCTGCGCTTTCATGCTGAGCTCGGCGGCTTTAAAAATGTGCGCCTGACTCATCGCCGTTTCGGTGCCGTTCATCGCATCGAGAATGAGCTGACCGAAGAACGGATAGCCTACTCTGTCGAGACAATCGATGGTTTCCACGGATCCGTTATCTGCTTTCAGGATGAGCGATGCCGGCGCCTGACGACCGAGATCCACATATTTGCGGATCTCCAGCGAGCCTTCCGTGCCGAGCACGAACGTGCGGCCGTCACCCCAAACAGGCATACCTTTCGGTGTGAACCAGTCCACCCTGGAATAGAAGGAGGCGCCGTTGTCCCCTGTCAGCGAGTACTCACCGAAGTCTTCAAGGCCGGGCTTGTCGGCATTGGCGAAATTTTCAACCCGTGCAAAGTTGACCTGGGCATCCTCGCAACCGGCATAGGTAAGGAACTGTTCGACCTGATGGGAGCCGATATCGGTGATGATGCCGCCGTACGCTTCCTTGTTGAAAAACCAGTCGGGCCGCTGATCCTTGGACAATCGATGGGGCGCCAGTGTCACCACCTGCAGCACCCGGCCAATCTGTCCGGCGGCGATCAGCTCCCCTGCTTGCCAGGCGGCTTCGTTATGTACGCGCTCTGCGTAGTACACGAAGTAACGCTTGCCGGTCTGCTCACTCACCTCCCGCGCCGAATTCAGCTGCTCGAGCGTGGTGAACGGCGATTTGTCGGTAAAGTAATGCTTGCCTGAACGCATCACCTGCTCACCGATCTCACCGCGTCGGTTCGGCACGGCCGCGCTGGCAATGAGCTGCAGACTCGCATCATTCAGCAGCGCCTCGAATGAGTCGGCTCGGCGCACGCCGGGATAACGCTCGATAAACGCATCGACGCGAGCCGGGTCAGGGTCATAAACCGCCTTCAGCGTGCCGCCGGCGCCCAGCAGGCCATTGACCTGCCCATAGATGTGCCCATGGTCCAGCCAAGCTGCGGCGAAGCAGAACTCGCCTTCGGAAACCACCGGCTGATCACCGCTTTCAGGCGCGTAGTTCGCACCGTCGCCAATGGACATCAGATGACACCCAGACCGACCAGAGTGCTGTAGGTCACGCTCGCCAGAACCGTCACAATGCAGATCACCATGGCGGCATTGTAGAAGGTTTTCCGTCTGCCGACAGGCATGTCATCGCCAAGGTAATCCCGGCGGTTATTCAGCACCAGCCAGCCGATGTAGGCGATCGGCAGCAGAAACCCACAGATTGCGGAAGTGGGCAGAATCACGTACGGGCCCATACTGGTCCAGAGAAAGACCCCAAGCACCGCCGGCGTCGGCAGCAGGCAGGACAGCCGGTACGCCAGCGAGTCATCGGCGAAACCAAACATCTCTTTAGCGGCCGCACCACAGGTGAGCATGTGCATGACCAGCGAGCCAACGGCCATGCCGAGCACACCGAGGGGAAAAACCAGCCGGCCGACGAAGTCTCCAAGACCGGATGCGGCAAACATCGCGCCCGCCTGCTGTGGGCTCAGACGGCTCTGAATACCGTCTTCGCCGCCATACAGGCTGCCCGCTGCCGCCAGAGAAATCAGCGTCGTCACCAGCAGGTAGGGCAATACCAGCCCCAGCACAATGTCGTAACGGGAAAGCGTGCGTTCTTCGCGCCCCCAATTGCGCTGCAGCAACGTGTAACCGTAGACAAACGTCATATTGATGCCCACAGCCGTGCCGAGCGCGGCCATCATCGTCGTCACGCCGAACGCATCCGACGGCAGCGAATGGGGTATCAGCCCCCAGGCTGCAGCCGCCCAGTCGATACGGCCCTCCATTCCGGCGGAAATCACCACCCACGCAAAACTCAATACCACGACCGCACTGAGCATCTTGATGCCATTTTCGAATACGCGCACGGCTCTGCCGCCGCTGCTGTAGCGCCAGACCGTAAAAGCGCAGACGGCCCATACAGCGACCGCCAACGCAAACAGGTATCCCTCGCGCTGTGAGGCCTCTTCTGTTGCCTTCATCTGGAAGCCGGACAACACGCTGATGGCTTCCTCCAGCATACCGGCACTCAGCGGATAGTGTGAAAAGCCCCAGATGATGCTCGAAGCCAGCGCCGCGATCGCCCACAACCAGGCCAACGGCACCGATACATGCTTGCGCATGGCTTGAAACGGGCGTTCACCCGTAGACAGCGTCTGGTGGGACAGCGCAAACAGCATGACGCAGCCGATCACCATGGATATCGGTTGCAGCCATAGAAACTCGTAACCGAATGCTGCGCCAAGCGTAAGCGAGGTGATTGCCGAGCCACCACCTAGAGTCATGGCGCCCTGCAACCAGCCCGGGCCGCCAGCCCGAATGTTCTGCCAGAGCGTACTCATCGGTAGGAAGCCTCCATATCCACATGCACATCGATATCCTGCGCTTGCCGCAGACCGTACTTTTCAATGCGTTCTTCCAGCTTCACCTGGTAGGCAAAAGCATCCAGAGGCAGATGAACGCGCCGATCCAGCCATGCAGACATCAGCATGGCATTGGCAAGCTCAACAGAACCAAGCCCTTCTTCGAGCGGTGTAGACAGCGGCTTGCCATCAAGCACCGCATCAACGAAATCCTGCAGCACGCAGGCATGCTGATTCCCAACTTCGAGCGGCTGGACTATCTCTTCTTCGAACGAAGGCACGCCAAACATATCGCGGGTGCTCGCGCAGTGCTCCGAGATCGACCCTTCGGTTGTCGCCAAGTGCAACGTATCGCCATCGTAGGACAGCGTGCCGCGATCGCCGACGATATCCAGCCGGTTCGCTCCCGGGGCTTCGCCGGTGGACATGACGACGACACCCGTTACGCCGTGGGCGCCTGACAACATCGCCGTGACTTCATCTTCGACGTCGATCTGATGGAACTTGCCGAAACGGGCATCTGCAACCAGCGATTCCGGCATACCGAGAATCCACTGCAACACATCGAGGTTGTGTATGCACTGATTCAGCAACGCGCCACCCCCCTCACCGGGCCAGGTGCCCCGCCAGGTGCTGACCTGAAAATAGGCTTCGGGGCGGTACCAGGCGGTCATCAGCCAGTTGTACCGCACGAGGCGACCAAGCCGGCCCTGGGCGATGATATCGTGAATCTGCCGGTAGACCGGGTGGTGACGCTGATTCAGCATAACGGCGGCCAGAGCACCGTCTGGAACGGCCTCGACAAGTGCCTGTGCTTCGGCCAGAGACATGGCCACGGGCTTTTCCATAACCAGATGCAATCCGGCATCGAGCACCTGTTTGCCGACCGCCGGATGGTTCATCGTCGGGGTGGCGACGATCACCGCATCGACCTCACCGGACTCGAGCATGGCTTCTGCGCTTTGAAAGCCAAGCACCCCTTCCGGCAATTCAGCCGGTTGCCGTGAAACCACCGCCGTAGCCCGGGCGCGGCCGACCGCACCGCTCACAAGCGTCTGTACGTGTGTTCGGCCTATGTTACCGAAGCCGACAACGCCAAAGCGTACTTCACTCATGAGGGCAACCGCGGCATCACCATGTTGGCGTCGCCCGTGTGCAGCATGACACCGCTGACATTGCCGTCGTCGTCGAGCACGAATTCGAACTTGAGGTTGCGAGGTGCGAACAGGAAGTGATCTTCACGGGTTTCCGTCAGCGCACCGTTGAAGATGCCGGATTGGATGGTGAGTTGCTGCCCGTCGTAGACGAATTTCATCGCCCGGCTCGGGTGACCATAGCGGCCTTCGTACTTGCGGAAATGGGTGTTGATGTCGATGGCAGTGAGCTCATCGGCCGTCCACAGAGTCGAGCGGTCCTGGGTTTCGGTACGGACATCGGTGATGAACTGCGGGTCAATGGCCCGGGCACCATGTCCCCATGAACGCCGGAGATAGGTCAGCAGACCACTGGCTACCTCATCGTCAAAACCCGGGTAGTTGCCATGCGCCGGCATGGCCGAATTCCATTGTTCGCCCAGAACGTCGATGGGCCCCTGCAGGCCGTGCAGCACGATGCGCGCAAGGCGCTCGGGAGCGTCGACAACCCACGGCGAGTCCTTGAGCGGCGGGCCCACCGCACCGATACCGGCACCATCTTCACCGTGACAGTTGGCACAGCTCGTTCGGTAAAAGGTTTCCCCCTTTTCCATACGCGCCAATTGTGCAGGCGTCAGCGGCTTGGCATGAGAAGCCAGGGTGTCACCAGGCCAGGTAAAACCCCGTCGCGCGCGGGAGACCGAGGGCCACAATGCCTCATCGTCGGTGGCAAAGATTTTATGAGAGCCTACCAGCTCTGCTCGCTTGAAACCCGGCTCCCGGGTGGTCTCGAACAGACCGTCCAGAAGCGCTTTCTGCGCCCACAGATGCGATGTAGACATTGCGGTAACGTCATCGAGCAGGCCGCTCGCGCCCGCGCCTTCCGCACGGAACAACTGCTGTGCAAGCGCGCCCAGAAAAGCGCTCTTCGCTTCTAACTCGGGCGTCCAGCTGCCCGCTGAAAGCAGGCCGGCAACCATGTCGCGCTCGCGGCCTCGCAAAGCGGCCTGAACAAACGCGCGGACATGCTGGTCATCCGCATGATCCGTCAGCACACCGGCGAGCAGGTCGACCGCTTCTGCATCATCGGTAACGTGCCTTATGGCACCCAGCGCGTACAGGTACAAGCGCGAGTTCGCGGTAGCGGAGTCGAGCACCCCTTGCACCGTGCTGAGCGTCAACTGGTCGCCGCCCGCAAGTAAAGTCGCTTCGGCGACGCGGCCACCTCTGTTGAGTGCTGCGGCTAAGATCTCCTCGGTAAGCTCACCACGCCCTTCGAGCGTCCAAAGCGCATGCACTGCGGCCTGCGGGGATGCGGATCGACGCACCAGCTTCTGCAGTACGTTGGCAACGTCGTCTGCGGTGCTGCGCAGCAACAACCGTTGTGCCGTCGCTCGCCGCCAGATGTCCGGCGCCGAAAGCTGGTCCGCCAGCTGCTGCGTATTCAATGCGCGCCAGTCTGGAAGCGGCATTGCAGGTTCTGTGCCTTGTTTCTCGACGCGCCAGATACGCCCCATGCCCACAGGCCGTTCCAGGCCACGTTGGCGCGCCTGAGCTTTCAACTCTTCGGAGATGAACACGTGGTCCTGAATGACGCCACGATAGAAATCCACAACATACAAGGCACCGTCCGGGCCGTTGACCACATCCACCGGCCGGAAGCGCTCGTCGGTTGAGGCAAGAAAGTCGCGCTGCCCCCATTTGTCGTCCGGGTAGAGACGGTGCTCGGCTTTGACCTGCACGCCTGACTCCGCAAGCTTGAGCGCGGCAACCACGTTTGCGGCGGGCTCGGCAACGAACACATCGGGGTCGTCTGCCGCGTGACGGCCACCGCGATACACCACCATGCCGCTGGCGGAGGTGACGTTCTTAAGACGGCCGTCCGCTCTGAGCACGCCCGGCACATAGGCCCGGTTGACCCCCGGATTCACGCGAATCGCAAAAGCCTCGTCGTCGGAACTGATGCGCTGGTTAAGGCCTGCACCCGAGCGATTGCCGGCCTCGACGATGGCCTGACCGTCGAAATAGTCGCCGAGCAGCAGGTTGGAATTGGTGTTGTAGTAGAGACGCCCCGAGTCGTCTTGAGTAATGCCCCACTGCCCGCGGAACACTGTCGGCTCTTCGATCAGCGCACCGCCCCTGATCTTCAGACGACGGCCGGATTTAGCGCTGTAGAGCCAATTGTCGATACCTGGAAGCAGACCGTTTTCGGCATGCTCCACCGAACCCTGATGCTCGCCATATTCGCCGAGCAGCGTCTTGCGTGAGCAGTCGATATCTTGCGACCAGCCGCTTGCGGTCGGACACAGCCAGAGCTTGCCCATTTCGCCCACGAGCAGACCTTCATTGACGATGCGAATCGCACGGGGCAGCACCAGACCGTCGAGCATGACCTCGCGCCGATCCATGACACCATCGCCATCATCGTCAGCGAGCCGTACGACAGAACCAATGGGGCGTTCCTCGCCGGAGCCAGCCAGATCGGTCATGAAAGCGCGCATCTCAGCCACATACAGGTGCCCGTCTTCATCCCAATCGATCGCCACCGGATCTTCAACAAGCGGTTCCGGCGCCACGAGTTCAATACTGAAACCGGGTGCGATGACAAAGGTATCGAGCGCCTGCTCCGCGCTCAGCACCGGTGCCGGCGGCGTTTCCAACGTCTTGTAGAAAGGTTTGGGTTGCTCGGGAGAGACCGGTTCCGGCGCGGAAGCCGTGCAAGCGACCAGTGCAACACATACCGACACACTCAGGACAGATCGGACGCGCATCAGAACCTCAACTGCTGGAGATAAGCATAAGCGCGTTCGGCAGTGCGCATGGGCTCAGGGGGATTGTCCCGCTCGACGAAGTAGTACTCCGTGCCTGCTGCCTGCGCCCCTGCAACGATCGATGGGAAGTCGAGTACGCCGAAACCCACATCTTCGAAATCACCATCCTCATTCATGTCTTTAAGGTGACAAGCCGGGAAACGGTTGGGATGGGCCGAGAAGTATGCGAGCGGATCGGCACCTGCCTTGCTGACCCAGTAAACATCCAACTGCACGGACATCAACTCGGGGTCGATGGTATCCAGCATCAGGTCGAAGGGAATGACGCCCTCCACAGGCGCAAACTCCCAATCGTGATTGTGGTAGCCGAAACGAACATCGGCTTTCGCGCAAAGCTCACCCGCCTGCCGCAGAAGATCGATACTCGCCTGCACCTGACTGCGGGTCGCAAAGTTATCGGGCATGAGTGCCGGAAGGATCAGGTGCTTCTGGCCAAGTTCAGCGGCATCCTGAAGCGCCACGCGCACATTGCTCAGCAGGTGATCGGGCCCCGAATAGGTGCGGAACGCCGCAAACTGCTCTTCGCGGGACAAGGCGCGGAACCCTTCAGGCAGCCTGGGCGAGATACGCCCAACGGGTGCTTCGAGGCTGTTTACCTCCAGCAAGCTGGCCACATCGTCGGCACTTCGACCGAGAAAGCCAAGGGCGGAAAACTCCACCTGCTTATAGCCGATGGCTGCGACCCGGCCGAGCGTCCCATCGAAATCCGCCATCAATGCAGGGGTGACAGTGGACAGCTGAAGGCCGAATCTCTCCAGCTTGCGCAATGTTCCCTTGTCCTCTTTGCTTCCGGCGGAAGTGGCGCAGCCACCCGCCAGCGCCAATGGAGCCGCAGTCATCGCGGCCAGTACTTCCCGCCGTTTCATCAAACCCCCCTACTATTTCAAGCCTTCAATTCAGAATCGTGCGCCTACCCGCAGACCGGCATACCGGTTCGCTTCACGCGGATAGGTGTGGATGTACACCGGCGTGCCGCCCCACAAACCGCCCGCGTTGCCGATGCCCTGAGCATACTCCTCATCGAAGAGATTGTTGACGAAGAGCGTTACTTTGTAACGGGCATCTTCACGCTCGACCAGGCCAACGCTGAGATTCATGACGCCGTAAGCTTCCTGCTCCGCACCCGGATCAGCGAGCAGCGAAAAGTTCACGTCATCCTGCCACTGATACGCAGCATTCACGAAGAAATCGAACGGCATCGTTTCTACAGGAATATTGTACTCGGCTGATAGGGTAAATTTGAGGTCGGGTGAATTGTTCAGGTCTTCACCAGAGAGATCCTGAACGAACGAGCCGGTGCCGACTCCGTTGCTATCGAGCGCCTCGTTACAGCCGACCGTCTGACCCGCCCAGCAGTCCGCGCCGGGGAACTCATCAATGACGGCGTCGATCCAGGCAAAGCCACCCAGAATGCGCAGGTTTTCGGTGAGCAACGCCTGAAAGTCCACCTCGATACCGCTGGTTTCCAGCACACCGACGTTGGTGATGCCGAGCTCAACCACATTGCCGACGACCCGCGTCTGCTGAGCCTGGAAGTCTTCGTACTCGGCATAGAAGATGGTCGGGTTGAGCTGCAAGCGGCCATCGAAGAACGTTGCCTTCATGCCGATCTCGAAGCTGCTTGAGTCTTCAGAGCCCACCGGGTTGTCAGAAGTCACCTGGTTGAAGCTCGACGATATATCGTAGCCCTGACCTTTGTAGCCGATGGAGTACGTCGCAAACAGCATCACATCGTCGTTGACGTAGTGCTGCACGCCAATACGCCCCGGCACAGCGGATTCTTTGTCGGAGCCGGAAAACGAAGCATTGGTCAATAGGTTATCGAAGCTGTGGGAGATCTCTTCCTGATTGAGGCGCAGACCAAAGATGAGGTCGGTCTTTTCTCCAACGCTCCAGGTGCCCTGACCGAACAGCGCAATGGATTCCGTGCCCGTATCGGCCAGCCAGTCAGCGCCGAACAGCGGCCCGCGATTGAAGTCACGGCTGAAGTTGATGTCGGAATAGAACAGCCCCACGACGTACTCGAAGTTATCTGAAGCCGGGGATAAGAGACGAAACTCCTGCGACAAGGAATCCAACTCAAAGCCGCCGCCCTGCGCGATACCGCCGTTCAGCGCGCCGCCGGTGAAGATCGACAGGAAGTCGAAGTCGGTGCCATCCACGTCCGTGGTGACCTGATAGTCCCATTCCGTGTAGGAGGTAATCGACAGCAGTTCGTACTCGCCGAACGCCCAGCTCAAACGCAGCGACGTGGACCAGTCATCAGACTCCGTCTCCGTGGGATCATCGACGCGCACGACGTCATTATCGTCGCTGGGGGCTAGATTCTGCAGCACTACCGCGGCGGGAATCGCGCCGAGGAAACTTGCGCCAGCACCCACCTGACGGTAAGGCCGCACACAGCAATCCACCTCAGACTCGCTGAAGGAAGCGGCCAGCGTGGCGGTAAAGGTATCGCTCACATCCCATACGAGCTTGCCGCTCATACCGCTGGATTTGCTGCCGTTGACGTCATCGCCGTTGGTCAGATTGGTGATGTGACCGTCTTCGCGATCCTTGATGAAACCGCTGAGGCGAAAACCGAGAGACTCGTTGATGGGCCCGCCGATGGAACCCGAGAATGTGGTTTCGTCGTCATCAGTGAGACTCGCGTTGATGTTGACGTCGAACTCGTCACCCGGCGCTTTTGTCGTAACGCTGACGACCCCCGCCGACGAGCTCTTGCCGAAGAGCGTGCTCTGCGGTCCGCGCAGCACCTCGATCCGCTCAATGTCCATGAGATCGGAAAACGCCTGCGCCGAACGCACCATCGGCACATCGTCAACGATGATGGCGACCGACGGCTCAATATTGATGCTGAACACGTTGGTGCCGATACCGCGGAGGTTGATACCGCTGTTCGTTGCCCAGTCACCCTGATTGATGGTCAGAGCAGGGGCGATGCGGGTGATATCGGTAAACTCATCGATACCCATGGCTTCGATGGTGCTCGCATCGATCGCATTTACGGAAACGGGCACGTCCTGCACGCTCTTGGCCCGTTTGGTGGCAGTCACCACCACTTCCTCAATCATCAGCTCCTGCGCTGCCGCGAACGGTGCTGCAGACGATGCCAGCAAGGCACCAAAAAGAATTCGACCACACGTCAAACGGATCATGTCTTTGTCTCCCCATATTGGACGGATGCCGCACGCAGACGGCCGGCACTGAACGGGCTCCAACCGGTAAATTGGTCAGGCCACCCGGCCAACATACCCGGCGCACCGAAATGGGTCAACCCGCAGATGGTTCAGGTCGGCACGATTGCACCGGGATGCTGAATCACATGAGCAGCCAAATGTGCACCCTTTGCCGCTGCCTCAGCGACGCTCAATCCAGAAGCTCGAGCAGCGATGTACGCGCCATTGAAGGCGTCGCCTGCCGACGTGGTGTCGACAACATTGGCGACGGGTTCTGCGCGTACCGGCACGGCAGCGGTACCGGCTCGGTGCACCTCACACCCTTGCTCACCGTTTTTGACGACGACCTCCCCAACCCCTATGGCAAGCAGACGCTCAGCGAGCATCGCGCTGTTCAGACCCGCGTCCTGAG
>JAUIKX010000275.1 GCA_030430515.1 Gammaproteobacteria bacterium
GGCTCTCGAACGGCCGAGAGCGCAACCACATCAGCCCCCTGCCCTGTCAGTGGCCGGGAGACTTTCAGAACCGCATCGTGCAGCTCGCTGAGGCCGAAGGGTTTCTCAATGAAAGCCGTGGCGCCCGGGAGGCGCTCGATCTCTTTCTGCTCGTCGGCGTAGCCACTGACGAGAATCACCGGCAGGTCCGGGTCGACCTGCCGGATCAGGCGCACGAGCTCATCGCCCCGCATTTCAGGCATCGACACGTCAACCAGCGCGAGCTCAAAGCGATGCATCCGCGCCATCTCGAGCGCATGCACGGGCGACGCCGTTGCAACGGTTCTCTGCCCCAGCGAATCCAACATCGCCTTGTGAACGTTCAACACCTCCTCGTCATCGTCGACCACCAGGCAGGTTTCCCGCGTTACCGGTGCGACGACGACCCGCTCGGCGACCGTGTCGTGCTGATCGACCAGACGCGGCAGATAAACGGTGATCCGGCTACCTCGATGATCCGACCTCGCTTCCACCCCGCCGCCATGCGCTGCGGCACCGGATAACACGCTACCAAAAACGAGATCGTCACCCTGCGCGTGCACATCATGGCTCAGCTGATCGAGAATGTGTTCGCCGGTCTCTGCCACCCCATTGCGGCCATGTTCAACCACTTCAATGAAGACGTACTCACCCGGCCTCATGCCGGAGCTGTTGAACAGCCCCGCCAGGTCGGGCTCGCCCATCGACCGGAATCCGGTGCTCACACGAACGTTACCCCCTTTATCGCCGTACGCGCTCTGCGCCCGGGTAACCAGGTTGTACAGCATCTCGATGAGCTGCGAGCGGTCCGCGTGAATCATCAGCTTGCTGGAGGCAAGCGCAACGTCGCAGGTAATGCCGGGCGCAAGGCGTTTGCCGATCAACGCCAGGGCTTCGTGAGCGGTCAGATTCAGGTCGAGATTGTCCTTCTTGCCGATGTGGCTGTCTGTGAAGGTTACGAGCTGTTTGGCGAGCTCTGCCGCCTGCAGGCCGGCGACCTGAATATCGTGGAGGATCTCCCGCACGGCTTGAGGGTCGAAGTCTTCAGACTCAATTTCGTACTTGGCAACATCCACGTTGCCCACAACGCTGACCAGCAGGTTGTTGAACCTGTGCGCCACGCCGCCTGCCATATGGGTCAGACTCTCGATTCTGCGCGAAGCCAGTGCCGCCTCGCGGAAGCGCTCGCGGGCTGTGACATTACTCAAACGGATCCATGTGGCCCCTTCCGCAGGTGGTTGCGGCAACGGCGCACCCTCGAGCGCGAACAGCAGGGTCTGATCGTCACCGAGGTAAACCACCACAGAAGATGAGGTGCTCAATACCTCACAGAGCAGGTCCCGGCTGATCGGCTCCCCGCCGCGCAGATGGCAACGGGCAACCAGAAGCTCGAAAATATTGGTCCCTTCATCCAGGCCCTCGCCAAACAGCCGCCTCGCGGCCGGATTGCTGAACAATAGCCGGCCGGCAGCATCGGCGACGACCACCGGATCGGGTGCCATGTCGGCAACTGCAACAGGCAGCGCCGTTCGGAGGGTCAATCGGTGACTTCGGTGCATACCAACGACCCCGATGATCAGAGAAAGCGCCACCGCGATGTGCACTGCTTCACGCGGCCCGGCCAGCAGCACCATCCAGCATGCGCCTGCGACCAGCACGACGGCAGCACCGCCGATGACCCACCAATCACGCCGGTCGGCTTTCTGGGCGGAACGCCGCCCCAAATGAATACTCAGCGCCAGAGTCAGCGTCACAGCCAGCCCCTGAAGCGCACCGTACATCCAGAACACGGCCTGCACGGCGTCCGTGCTGAGCGAAGACCTGACCGTAAAGTAGGCAACAGCTGCGGCCGTCATGACGACGGCGGCGATGGCCAGCAGCAGGTTCCGGCTCAACGAGGGTGACAGGTAGCGTCCGTACCCCTGGCTGCGGGCCGTTTCCAGGGCCAGACCAAGCCACCCGAGCGACCCGAAAAGAAAACATCCCCACATGAAGGCCGACGCGGGAAAGCGGTCGGAATGCTCGGGCGTGACAGCCAATAGCAGCGAAGCGAACGTGAATCCCAGCGCTGCCAGTACCGATACTTTCAGGCCGAATGATCTTTCCGGTGCAGAGGGTTCCAGAAAAACCCGCCAGCAAGCCCAAGCAACAGTCAGTGCAGCGCACCAGATGGAGATATTCGAAGCCATGTAACCTGTCAGTCAGCCTGCCAACCCCTCTAGTCTGCCACGAAATGGCAGTACCTACATTTCACCCGCGGCCGTTCTTCTTACAGGCCGCTTACATACCCTACATCTGGCTGCCAAGCCCTCACAGTTCGCGTGCTGCCAGGCGCTAGAGTGGCAGCACAGCTCGTTATTCTGGATTGGTTATGTTGTTGCAGTCTTTCAGAAGCATTTTCCTGGTTTGCACCTTCTTCTCGCTATCGGTGAGCGTTCAGGCCACTTCCACAGGCAGCTCCGGCCTGCCGCAGGAGCAGGCACGCGCACTGTACAAGGAACTGCAGACGCTGCAGTGGGTCGAGAGTTGGGGTGGGTGGCCGCAGGTACAGAGCAGCGAGACGCTGGAACTGGGTATGGTGTCTCCCGCCGTTGAAGTGCTGCGCAAACGCCTGGAGCTCTCGGGCGATCTGGCAGACTCGATGCCAATGGCTGCGGGAAGCCTCGAAGTTCAGACGTTCGACTGGGATCTGCTGCAGGCCGTGCTTCGTTTTCAGACTCGCCACGGGCTGGAACCGGACGGTGCTGTGGGCGGCGCGACCATGCGCGCGCTCAACATCCCGGTGCAAACACGCATCCAGCAGGTTGAGCTGAACCTCGAGCGCTGGGAAAAACTGGAAAGAGACCTGGATGGCTCGTTCATCCTGGTCAATATTCCGGAGTTCAAGCTGCGCCTCTATGACAATGATCGCGAGAAGCTGGACATGCGCGTGGTCGTCGGCAACACGCGACGCCAGACGCCTGAGATGACCGAACGTCTGGAGTACCTCGTCGTAAACCCTTACTGGTACGTACCGAAGCGAATCAGTGCCTACGAGTTGCTGCCGAAGGTTCAGGAAAACCCGGACTATCTGAGCAGCCGCAACTACGAAGTATGGCGCAACGGTGCCCCCGTGGAGGCATCGGAAGTGTCGTGGTCCGACGTCACACCTGAGGCGTTCGATTACTCGCTGAGACAGCGCCCGGGCAGCGGCAACTCGCTCGGTCGGGTGAAGTTCATCATGCCGAACAGCAGCAACATCTACCTTCACGACACGCCGAGCCGGGCGCACTTCGCTCGAGACCGCAGAGCGTACAGCCATGGCTGCGTGCGGCTGGAAGAACCGTTCCGCCTGGCGCAGGCCGTGCTGAAAATGAAGACCGCGCTGACGGACGAGGAGATCGAGGAACGCCTGGCACTCGATTACACGACACGCATTGAGCTGGCGGAGGAGCTGCCCGTACATCTGGCGTATCTCACGACGTGGTCCCACGAGGGTGTGGTGCACTACTTCGACGACGTGTACGGTCGCGATGAGCGCACGACCCCGAAGCAGAACCCGGCGCCACCCGTGCAGACGTACATTGCCGACGCCGACGCCCCTCTTCGGCGCGAAGCTGAGGAGCCTGTCGCCTGGAGATACGTTTCAGCCGACGCGCCTTGAGCAAGCTAGTCCCCAGCTGCCTGATCGCTGCCGTGTGCATATGCGCCGGCATCGCGCTGGCGGATCTCGGCGACACGGAGGCGCACCAGGGGTTACCGATTGTGTCCCGGGAGGACAGCCAGACGACTCTCAACGGCTACCGTCTCGGTCGGTACCCTCCCCGCGAGGCGTATCCTGAGGTGTACAACGCCCCACAGCGTTTCTATGAAGTCACCCCGAAGAACAGAACCCAGCGCATCTCCACACACTTCCGTCTGGAACAGTTCCTTTGCAAGCAACCGGCGGGATGGCCTCGCTACCTTGCACTGCGACCTGAACTGATCGAACGGCTGGAACAGATCGTTACGGTGCTCTCGCAAGAGGAGATTCACGCTGACAGCCTGGTCATCATGTCCGGCTATCGCACACCGCTGTACAACGCCTCGCTCGGCAACGTACCCAGAAGCAGACACATCTACGGTGATGCCGCAGACCTATACGTCGATGCTGATGGCGACAACCGCATGGACGATCTGAACGGAGACGGAAAGCTCGATGTCGAGGATGCCGTGTGGCTTGCCAGGTTGATCGAGTCAGTGGATTCGAAGGCTGCAGAGCTGGGGCTCGAAGGCGGGCTTGCGGCCTATCCGCCAACGGAGGCCCACGGCGGTTTCGTGCACGTCGATACACGTGGATTTCCCGTACGCTGGGGTAAGGCGCTCTAGCAACTCAGACATGACATCTGCTCAGACATGGCTTCTGTATGGACGGCCAGGCAACCGTCCCGCAAACTGCGCGAACCACCACTGAACACATTCTCCTGATGAAAACGCGCATCGAGCTCGCCGCGCTTTTCCGGCTGGCGTGGCCGATGATCGCCACGCAGATGTTCATCATGGCCACCGGTTTTCTCGATACCGCCATGGCCGGACACTACAGCGCCACCGACCTCGCCGGTGTTGCTCTGGCCGGAAATGTACTGT
>JAUIKX010000276.1 GCA_030430515.1 Gammaproteobacteria bacterium
GGTGAACTTCACCGGCGACAATATCAACGCGGTATTCGGCGCCTACTATCTGGATGGAGAGTTCGAAAACCAGACCTTCACCGCGCAGACGCCGTTCCTGCGGCTTCTGACCAGCCACGAAAAGCGGGTTCGTCAGGACGACCGCAACCTCAAGTCCATGTCCATCTACGGCAACGTGGATTGGGACATCAACGATCAGTGGCAGCTGTCCATCGGCGGACGTTTCACGAAAGACGAAAAAGACCTGGACCAGCTCGGTGAAGTCACCCTCACCCAGCACCCCGTGGCATTCCTGAATCTGCCGGGTCTGGAGCAGGCGCCGGTCGTCCTGTCGCCGCTCGGCGCGCAGGTTTTTCCGAACCTGCCTTTCTTCAACTTCTTCCTGCCGCACTTCGACAACGCCGGCAACTTCATCGGCGCCGGCAACACCACCACCGTCACCACGTTCGACGAGAACAAGATCGGCGACGATGAATGGTCGGAGTTCACCCCCAGCGTTCGCGTACGTTACACCGTTTCGGACGACGTCATGGTGTATGCCGGTATTTCTACCGGCTTCAAGTCAGGCGGATTCGACACCACCGGCGCCGCGCTGCAGGCGAATTCATACGAACCGGAAACCGTCACCACCTATGCACTCGGTGTGAAGAGCACTCTGGCGGAGGGATCGCTGCGGGTGAATGCGGAACTGTTCCAGAACGACTACACCGACAAGCAGTTCGCTGTCATCTCGCTGGTTGGCGGCTCCCTGAACCAGACATCCGCCAATGTGGGTGAAGTCACCTCCCGCGGTGGCGAGCTGGAGATCACCTGGTTACCGCCGGTTGACGGCCTCGCTGTCAACCTGAACGTCGGCTACCTCGATGTGGAAGTCGACAAATTCATCGACCAGATCCCGGGTTCCAACCCGCCGGTTCTGGGCGACATCTCCAACGATCGCGCGCTTGGCTATGCGCCCGAGTGGACGGTACAGGCTCGCGTGCAGTACACGGCGCAACTCGGCAACGCCGGCAGCCTCACCATCGGTGTGGACGCCGACTACCGCGACGAGATGTACACCGACTCGCCCATCAATCTGACCGATGCGTTCCTGTCTCAGGCCGTATCCGATTCACGTACGCTGACCAACGCGTTCATCACGTACCGTTCCGCAGACCAGCGTTGGCGCGTGATGCTTGAAGGTAAGAACCTGAGCGACAAGCGGGTTCTGGAGAACACCTTCAACGTGACGAACTTCATTCTCGGCGGCTACAACCGTGGTCGCACCTGGGGACTCACAGTCGGCTACGACTTCGAGTAGGCAAAAGTTCGCCCGGATTGTCATGAGGGGGCTTCGCGCCCCCTTTTTTGTGTCAGCTCTCGAACGCGTGCGTCAATGTGAACTTGAATCCGAACTCATTCTGGCTGGCAGGCAGTAACGGCTCGATGCGCTCACGGTACAGGAGAGAAGCTGACAGGCGGGTGGTCGATGCCGAACCACCCAGCCAGTGCAGCTGCCGACTGCCGACGAGACGCACTTCGCGAAGCGCACTCAATCGGGCATTTTGCTCGCGCTCGAACAGGTTCACGTTGAGGTTGAGGTTGTCGACCGGTAACCGTGGTGTCAGCACGTTGACCGCGACGACCGCGCGTTGGTGCTGCTCGTTGATACCGGAGGTATGCGTAAAGGAAGGTCTCACCGACCAACGCTTTCCCACCTTGAAGGAAGCGCCCACCTGCTGAGTGGATAGGTTTCTCACCGGCTGTTCCGGCTGCTGCTTCCGCCGTTGCTGCATGCTGCTGAACATGAGATGCCAACCGCGATCGTGATATCTCAGCGCGAGCCGATCCTGTTCAGACGAACGACTTTCGAGACCGTTATGCAGCCATGACTGGAACTGCCTGGCCACTTCCAGGCGAATTTTCGGGCCGCCGAAAGAGCGCTCGAGCGCCACATCGTACAGCTCATCTGTTCGCAGCCCACCGCCCTGTTGCAGCACGGTGCGACGCAAACGGGGGCGCAGTTTGAAGGTACCCGCACGCCATCGGGCCCAGTACTCCGCCCCTTCGCCGGCTTCCGCCAGACCACTCTGCGCCAGAAGGCGGCGGCCAAGGGCGCTGGCGTCATAATTTTCGCTGGCAGAGTAGTATCGCGCACCAAGCGCCAGGTGCTTGCCCCGATGATCAACGCCGAGCTGCAGAAACTGCTGCAGGTTGGTGCCTGATGCAGGGTCGCTGCTGTCTGCGACAGACAAAAGGGTGTAGTCGAGGTTGGTGCTCAGCGAGTCGGTGAGCAGCCAGTCGATGTCAACGCCCCAAAGATCGTCCTCGAGATGCTGATCATTCGCGTCGTAGGCGAAAGAGCGCAGCTCGATGTTGTCTGCAAGCCGGGCATCGACCAGTGGTTCTGGCTGGAACGCCTGAACCTCGCTCGTCACAATGCTGGACGCAAACAGAAATAGAAATAGAAAAGGAGAGCGTCTTTTCAACTGCGTTAGACCTCAAAGCAGCGTGATCGGATTCCTCCCCGATAGAAGAACACATCGAAACCACAGCTTCAGCAGATGATGATGGAAATCCAATGGAGATGCTGTGACCAACCGCCCGCGACGGCGCTTCAGGCCACCTGCGGGATCAACTCCGCGCACTGGTCGATGAGCGGAAATACGGCGTCAGGTTTGTCGAACAAGCTCAGCGTCACGCCAACGGTCACACGGCTGACGCCCAGGTCGCGGTATACCTGGAGGCGATCAAGATTGCGCAGATCCATGATCTGCAGGCTGACCTCGACCTCATCCGGGTTACGACCCGCAGCCTCGACGAGCCCGCGAAACTCTGCCAGGTCTTTCTCAATGTCCGGCATGCCGACATCCACCGGGTACCAGCCGTCAGCCCAACGTGCGGCATGGCGCCGACCCAGCGGCCCCATAGCGCCCAGAACGATTTTCGGCCCGCCTGTCTGTAGTGGTTTCGGGTTGCTCCAGACCGCGTCGAACTGGACGTAATCGCCGTGGAAAGACGCCTCTTCTTCACGCCACAGCGCTCGGGTCGCCGCCACCGTTTCGCGCAGCACCGCGTAGCGCTTGTTGAAGGGGTGCGGGCACGCATTTTCAAACTCTTCCCGATTCCAGCCGACGCCAGCACCGATGATTACCCGCCCTCCGGACAACCGGTCCAGAGTGACAATGGTTTTTGCCTGAGCGAAAAGATCACGCTCCATGAGCAGCGCAATGCCGGTACCCAGCTTCAACGTGGTCGTTGCATCGGCGGCGGCCATCAGCGACAGGTACGGGTCCATCATGTTGGCATACGACGACGGCATGTCGCCGCCTGCCGGGTAAGGCGTTGCCCGCGAGCAGGGAATATGGCTGTGCTCGCCGTACCAGAGCGATTCGAAACCACGCTCCTCGAGCGCGCGGGCAAGTTCCGCCGGATGCGGGTCGTTCGGCGTATTCAGCGAGCTGAAGGCGACGTGCATGGCCGGCTCAGTACCGGCCGCGCTTCGACACTTCTTCTGGAGGCAGCGGCAACCACGAGGTTTTGTAGATACCGTTCATCTTCGCCTGACGCTCCGCCGCTTCCGAACGCGGGTTGTAGAACTGCCGGTACCATTCACGCGCCTTATGGAAAGGCCCGTCGCTCTTCACCTGAAGAATCTGGAAGATGGGTTCTTTGGCAGCCCAGACTTCGAAGTCCTGAGCAAACGCCAGACGGCTCGACTCCTGATACTCGCGGGCGGTGGCAATATCTTCTTCGGTGGCAACATCGTTGGGGCTTTTCACCATCAGCGCGTGCCATGCTCTAATCCGACCATCGTCTACCGGCGTGTGGGTGATCAGCATAATGGCGTCATACAGACCGGTCACTCTCGACAGCAGCACGCCCGGCCCGGTGTACCACGTATCCGTTTCCAGCATGCCGTTTTCCATGACCAGCGTTTTGTGACCACCGCCCTGGCGCTGAATGACGATATGGTCGCGCAGCTCGTTCTCGAAATATTCGAGCGTCGAGCCGTGAATCGGGCCGAGATGCGGCGAGTCTGCGATGTTGTCGACGATCTCCTGCGGGTGACAATCAAGCTCACCCAGGTGATCGATCTTCCACTGCACCCAGGACGGGTCGTCCCACTCGCCCAGCTCCGAAAGCTGGTAGTCCGGCTCGCCACCTTCCGGGTCGTGCCACATCCAGACACAGCCATAGCGCTCGATGACCGGCCATGATTTCACGCAGGCTTTGGCGGGAATCGGCCCGTCATGGTAGGGAATATCGTCGCACTTGCCATCCGGGCCGAAGCTCCAGGCATGGTAGGGGCAACGCAACGAGTCGCCATTGATCTGACCGTCGATCACCACGTAGGAGGTCGTGTTGCGTGCCATGTTGGTGCCCATGTGCGGGCAGATGGCATCGAGGAGAACGAGATTGCCGCTCGCCCCACGGTACAGTGCGAGCTCCCGGCCGAAGAAACGCAACGGCAGCACCTTGTCCGTTACCTCCTCCAGGTCGGCGATCATGAACCAGCCTCTAGGAAAGGTGAACGGTCCCAGGTCGTATTCAGCGGTGGTCGCCATGATTCGAATCCCCTTGCTAACTCGCCTCAGTTTACCTTTTGCGCAGATAATCTCAATATTTTCTACGCATTCAGGT
>JAUIKX010000277.1 GCA_030430515.1 Gammaproteobacteria bacterium
CAACGCCAGCGATGCGGTGCTGTGGGAGTTTACCGACGAAGACGATACCTACCCCGTGGACGCTGACGGCGATCCGCTGGTAGACGACGATGGAGACCCGCTGCTGTTCGACGGTCAGCCGGTGAAAGACCTCGGCTACACTCTTTCTCAGCCCCAGGTGGTGATGACCAACCTGACCGACAGCGACGGCGAGAAGCATTGGGCAGCAGTGTTCGGTAACGGCTACAACTCGACAGCGGGCATCGCCAAAGTGTTCACGCTGCTTCTCGACGAAGGATACGACGGCTGGCAGTCCGGTGACTTCGTCAAGATCGATACGGGCGCGGGTGCGCCTGGAGCACCAGACCCACTGGCCGGAATGCCGAACGGGATTGGCGGCATCACGGTGGTCGATGCAGATGGCAACGGTACCGCGGACTATGCGTACGGTGGTGACCTGTTCGGCAACCTGTACCGTTTTGACATGTCGAGCAGCAATGCAGCGGATTGGGAGGCGACCAAGATCTTCCAGGCGGTTCGCGATGGTGTGCGGCAGCCCATCACCACTCAGCCCTGGGTCAAGAAGTTCAGAGGCACCAACGAAGGTGAGCCTGACGAAGGCTTCCTTGTCGTGGTAGGTACCGGCAGCTGGGTGACAGACGATGATGGTACGGATACGAACATTCAGTCGCTCTACGGTATCTGGGACCGCATGGAAACGAACCCCGCGACCGCGCAGAGCAATACCCGCGCAACGCGTCTGGTGGAGCAGACTCTAACCAATATCGTTACGAGCACGTCGCAGTTCGAGCGGCAGCGTATCATCAGCGGCAACGACGTCAGCTATCAGCCTGATGACACGTCCGGAGGCGCTGGCGTTTACGGCTGGTACCTGGATCTCGATCCCGTGCGGCCGACCACGACGTTGCAGGGTGCTGCCAATCCAGACACCTCAGGGCTTGCACCGCCGAGTCCGCAGTACCCGGGTGAGCGTGCTGTGCGGCGCATCATCTCCCGCGGCGGCACGCTGCTGATCGCCACGGTCGTTCCGCGGGACAGCAACACCTGCACACAGGCGCCGCCGGGTTCTCTGTTTGCCATAGATGCGGTGACTGGCGGTAACCCGCAACGACCTACCATCGACATCAACAACGACGGTGAGATCAATGAGGATGACCTGGTCACTGTCGACGGTGAGCAGTATTCAGCAGGGATCGTCTTTGACAATGACGATCTGGGCGGCACGCTGGTGGATCCATCCATGCTGGTGGGCTCCGGCGATCATGATTTCCTCTTCGTTTCCGGCGGTGACGATCAGATCACCCTGCGCCTGGCCCCGCCGGAAGATCAGAAAACCGGCCGCCTGTCCTGGCGCCAGCTCATCGACTGATAGGAGTAGTTCATGTTCAGGAAGTTATTGGCTCTGGCAGCGTTTGCACTGTCCTTTTCCAACGTCGGCACGGCCTCTGAAGCAGAAGTCGTGACCGAGGCGGACCTGCAGAAGGACTACGCCGAGGAAACGTATCAGGGCATCGTCCGGGAGGTTGATCTCGAAGCCAGCACAATCACCGTCAGCGGCTGGTTGTTTAAGGTGCCCATGGACACACCGGTGACGGTGAGAGGTTCTCACGGTGCGCTCAGTATGCTGGCCGAGGGCATGCAGGTGGATGTTTCGTTCAGGCAGAAAGCCGAGGATCGCCTGGCGCTTGCCATCGATCAGCTGCCGGATAACCAGGAGGTTCTGCTGCACTAGCAGCCGAGGTCTCTCCCGTCAGCGCCTTCGCGGATGCCGTTGCGGTTCCGGTCGGGCGCTGAGCGGGTACGCCCGGCGTAGTTGAGTATCAGCATGCGCGCATGGCGGCGGTCGCCGTCGGAAGGACAATACTTGAAGTTGCCGTTCTGCCAGATGGTCAGCCCCGTGCCGCGAAATTTCAGGTAGCTGCGGTTGCGGAACGAGCGCCACTGAACGGTGCCGTGATCGAACGCCGGCAATCTGGCGTAAAGGCTTTCATTGCCGTTCAGCCGGCGATTGCCGTCGCGGTCTGCGAACACCATGGCGCCTTCATGCCAGGTGTTGCGGCGCCCACAGCGGTCGGCGCCGGCTGCCGCCGGGCAGAACACCACACTTTCCCGATACGTGATGGCCGCGCTGCGGGCCAGCGCCACGGCGCCGGCGAAGCGGTTGATGGTGGCGGTGGCCTGTTGCGCCTCCAGAAAATCGTTGAATGAAGGCACCACCAGAGTGCCGAGCACGGCGACGATGGTCAGGCTGATGAGGAGATCGATCAGTGTGAGTCCGCGGGCTCGTCGGCTGGAATGCATGTTGCCAGTCTAAGCACCGGCAACTTCAATCAGTGAGGGTCAATCGCTCAAACTGATGTGCGAGACGCTACTCCATCTCGAGTTTCTTCAGCTTGTAGCGCAGCGCGCGGAACGTGATGCCCAGATCTTTTGCCGCGGCTGTCTTGTTGAAGCGGTTGTCCTCGAGCGCCCGGGTGATAATCTGGCGTTCGATCGCCTCCAGGTGATCTTCGAGCGATACGCCTTTGGGCAGCTCTGTTCGGTCTATGCTGCTCAGCTGCGCGTCGACTTGTTTTTCGGTCGGTGGCAGCGCATCTATGCCCAGATCGGCAGGTTGGATCGTGTTGTCCTCGCAAAGCGTAAACGCCCGCTCCAGCGTGTTTTCCAGCTCGCGCACGTTGCCGGGGAAATCGTAGGACAGCAGCGCCGACTCGGCGGTGTCCGACAGCCTGGGGCGAGCCTGCTTGTAGTCTTCTGTGAGGCGGTCGAGTATGTTCGCCGCAAATTCCGGGATGTCTTCGCGTCGCTCTCTGAGGCTCGGCATGTGCAGTTCGATGACGTTGAGCCGGTAGTAGAGATCCTGCCGGAAACGCCCCTCGGCGACTTCCCGGCTGAGGTCTTTGTGGGTGGCGCTGAGAATGCGCACGTCGATCGCTTTCTCTTCGGTGCCACCAACCCGTCGTACGGTTTTCTCCTGAATGGCCCGCAGCAACTTCACCTGCATGGATAGGGGCAGATCTGCGACTTCGTCCAGAAACAGGGTTCCGCCGGCGGCCACCTCGAAAAGACCATTTTTTTCGCTGACCGCTCCGGTGAAGGCACCTTTCGCATGGCCGAAAAACTCGCTTTCCATCAGCTCGCTGGGAATGGCGCCGCAGTTGACCGGCACGAAGGGTCCGCCACTGCGCGGCCCCTGCTCGTGAATGCATCGGGCGGCTACTTCCTTGCCGGAGCCCGACTCGCCGCTGATGTAGATCGGCGCCTGGCTGCGGGCGAGTTTGCTGATCTGCGTGCGCAGCTGCTCAACCACATTCGAGCTGCCGATCAGCCGGGTTTGGTTTGCTGAGGCGCGATGGTTGGTCGGCTCAAGCTTCAGAGCGGTTTCAACGAGGCTCCGGAGCTGGTCCAGGTCCACGGGTTTCTGCACATAGTCGAAGGCGCCGGATTTGAGCGCTTCGATGGCGCTGTCCATGCTGCCGTGAGCGGTGATCATCGCCACCGGTGTCTGGGGAAACTGCTCACCGATGAGCGAGACGATCTCCAGACCGCTGCCGTCCGGAAGGTTCATATCGGTCAGACACAGGTCGTAGCTGTTCTCCGCGAGCAGCGCTTTTGCGTCCTGCACGTTCTCTGCGGCGTCGGTAGCGAGCTTCATGCGCCCGAGAGTGATTTCCAGAAGCTCTCTGATGTCCGGCTCATCATCGATGATGAGTACGGTTCTTGGATTGTTGGTCATGCGCTGATTCGATCCGGGTGGGAAAACAGAATGCGAAAACAGGCGCCGCCCTGATCCGGCAGGTACGACAGGCGCGCCTGATTGGCTTCGCAGAGCTCTCTTGAAATGTACAGGCCCAGGCCGGTGCCCCGGGTGCGTGTGGTGTGGAAGGGTTGGAACAGCTTGGCCTGCTTGTCTTTCGGTATGCCGGGGCCGTTGTCCGAGACATTGAGAAACGGACGGTTGGTTCGCTCATCCATGCCGCCTTCGATCCTCACCTCGATGGTCTTCGAGCCGATCTGGCCGTGGATGATGGCATTGCTCACGAGGTTGGTGAGCACCTGATTGAGCTGTCTGGGGTCGATCCGCACCGGCGTATTCCTCGGAGTGATGCTGGTGACGATATGGGCCTTGGGTTCTGATTCCAGGAACTGATCCACAAATGCATCCACGAGCGGTCCGAGCTCTGCCCGCTCGGGTACGGGTGGATTGCGTCTCGACATCTCGAGCACGTTTTCCACTACCTGGTTCATGCGCTTGGTGTGGTTGTGAATGATGTCGGTCAGGCGTTCATCGCCTTTGTCCAGGTTCCGGGATTCCTGCAGCAGCTGAGCGGCATGACTGATGGCTGCAAGCGGGTTGCGGATCTCGTGAGCGATGCTGGCAGACAGACGGCCGAGCTCCGCGAGCTTCAGCTGTTGAACCTGGCTCTGCAGCTCGCCGTTGTCCTCGATAAATATGGTGACGTCTCCCTGAAGGTCGTCGGCGCGAACGGGCGCGAAGTTGACGCGGACTTCCGGTCCGCTGGGATGCGCCTGGAAGGGCGGAATGCGGCGGTTGTTGTCGGCCCGCCACTGGGTGAGCGCATCGGCAAGCGGGCGCGGTAGCACTTCGG
>JAUIKX010000278.1 GCA_030430515.1 Gammaproteobacteria bacterium
TGATGCAGCAGAACGTCTCTACCGCGCGGAGAAGGAGCGGGTGCAGATCAAAGCGCTGACCCAGTCCCTCGACATGGATATGGACGACGCCTATGCCGTGCAGAAAAGGTGGGTCGACCGCAGGGTGGCAGACGGCGAACGGATCATCGGTTACAAGATCGGCCTCACCTCGAAGTCCATGCAGCTTGCCATGAATATCGACACGCCGGACTACGGAGTGCTGACGGATGCCATGCTGTTTCCGAGCGGCTCGCAGATTCCGGCCGCTGATTTTCTCGACCCGAGAATCGAAACCGAATTCGCCTTCGTACTGAAAAAGCCTCTGTTCGGTGAAGACGTATCTGTCGAGCAGGTGCTGGATGCGACGGATTACGTGCAGCCTGCGTTGGAGTTGATCTCCGCCCGCAGCGTTCGCGTTGATCCGGATACCGGCTACACCCGGAAGGTATTCGATACGATTGCCGACAATGCCGCGAATGCAGGCATTATTCCCGGCGGTGCGAAAGTTGCTCCAGGAGACGTGGACCTTGCCCGTGCCGGGGCTGCGCTTTATCTGAACGGTGAAGTGGAGGATACGGGGCTGGGTGCCGCTGTCATGGGGCACCCCGCGCATGGCATCCGCTGGGTCTGCCGAAGGTTCGCGCCGCATGGCATCGGACTCGAGCCGGGACAGATCATACTGTCGGGTTCTTTCACCCGACCTGTGGCGGTAACGGCAGGGGACAGGATATCGGCAGACTACGGCGATCTGGGCACGCTTGAT
The DNA here is from genome assembly GCA_030430515.1 of Gammaproteobacteria bacterium. Lineage (GTDB taxonomy): Bacteria > Pseudomonadota > Gammaproteobacteria > Pseudomonadales > Azotimanducaceae > SYFY01. The sequence goes on from JAUIKX010000278.1 coordinate 764, forward strand.
GTTGTGTTCACATGATCGCCAGATGACAGGAAACAAGATTCGGAGCTGAATTTATGGGCACCTTAGCGCTCGCGGCGAAAATCACGCATGTACCATCGATGTATCTGTCTGAGTTGGACGGCCCCGATAAGGACAGCCGCAAAGCGGCGATCGACGGCCACAAGGAAATCAGCCGCCGAATGCGTGCGCTGGGCGTGGATACGATTGTCGTATTTGACACCCACTGGCTGGTTAACTCCGACTACCACATCAACTGTCGGCCCCACGCCAAAGGCACCTACACGAGCAACGAGCTTCCGCACTTCATCAGCAATATGCCTTTCGAGGTGCATGGTAATCCTGAGCTGGGTGAAATTCTGGCGAGAGAATGCTGCGATCAGGGTGTGCATACACTGGCGCATGTGGATACCACGCTCGATCCGGAGTACGGCACGCTCGTGCCCATGCGATACATGAACGAAGATCAGCACTTCAAGGCGATCTCGGTCTCCGCTCTGTGTCAGGTGCACTATCTCAACGACAGCGCACGGCTGGGCTGGGCCATGCGCAAAGCGATCGAAGAGCACTACGACGGCACCGTTGCCATACTGGCCAGCGGATCACTGTCTCATCGGTTTGCGCAGAACGGCCAGGCGCCGGCATTTCGCAACAAGATCTGGAGTCCGTACCTCGAGATGCTCGACCACCAGGTGGTTCGGATGTGGGAGCAGGGCGAATGGGCGAGCTTCTGCGAGATGCTGCCCGAGTATGCGGCGAAGGGGCATGGTGAAGGCTTCATGCACGACACCGCCATGCTGCTCGGTGCCCTGGGCTGGTCTGATTACGATCAGCCAGTGGAGGTTGTCACGCCGTACTTCGCAAGCTCCGGAACGGGGCAGATCAATGCAATTTTTCCGGTGTCGCCGCAGACCGGTGCTGCCGTGCCCGAACCTCAGGCGTCTGTCGTTTCGGCGATGACTTATGGAGACAGTCGGTTGTGAGATGCTGACATGACGAGCGATACAAGCCCGGACGCTGCCGCGTCTATTCGCGCACAGGCTCATATCCACCACGCTTATCTGCTGGGCCTGCAGCTCATGGTTTCGACCAATCAGCCGAAGGCCGTCGTTGGCGACTGGATGTTCCGATTGTTCCGGCGTCAGCATGAAGAGAAGTTTCTTTCGAGCTTCGAAAAACTTGGTCTTGCTGATCTGCCGCATGCAGTGGCTTGCGCGAAATATCATGTGCTCTCCAACAACCTGGGTGGCGTCGGCGTGGAGTACATGTACGAATCGGATCAGAAGGCCTGGGTGCGTTTCCGCTACCCGCGCTGGATGTATCACGGGCCGACGATCTGCGGTGTACCTGTGGAAGTCAGCCGAGGCTTTCTCAAAGGCTGGTACGCGCAAAATGGCGTGTCCCTTGAGAATCCGCGGTTGGGGTACGTTTGCGTCAGTGAGGATATGACGGGCGAGTTCGGTTTGTGTGGCTACTTCCAGGAATACGACCACGAGCTTGCTCCTGACGAACGCCTGCGTTTTGCCAAACACGAAGTGCCGCCGCCCTTCGTGGCGGCGGAGCAGCCGAGCGTGCCGCAGGATCAGTGGGGCGAAGCGCGTCTGGAAAAGGCCAACCGCAACTACGCGCTCAACTACATTCGTAACGGGCTTTCGGAGCTCGTTAAGGTGATGGATGCGGCGGAAGCAATAGAACTTGCTGAGCGTGCAGCGAGACTCATCGGCCTTCAGTACTTTCCGGAGACTGCTGAGATGACCGGTGCGGTAGACGGTGATCTTTCCGACAGTGCGGACTACCTGGCGCGTATGTTTGCGGGTATGGGGGACGAAGTGTCTGTAATAAAACACTCTGGCGGCATGGATATCGAGCAGCGCGGGTTGCGTGTCATCCGAGGCCTGCCCGATGAAGAAGCGGATGTGGTTTTCGGTTGCTGGGCTGAACTCTGGAAGGGCGCTTGCCGCTCACAGAGGGTGATGAAGACACTCACCGTCGAGCGGCAGGGTTCGACGGCCAGGTGGTCGCTGTCCTGAATGCGGTCAGCTCAAAATGAGCTGAAAACTGACAGCGGTACCGCGCGCATTCGATGTCATCTCAACGGACCCTCCGAGCTGTGCCATTCGGCGCCTCATGATACCGAGGCCGCGGCCTGGTGTGGCTTCTTTGCGCATGCCGTGGCCGTTGTCGCTGATCGACAGGGTCACTTGGCATCCGACGTTGGTTGCGGAAAGCGTTATCGCGGATGCATCCGCGTGGCGTACGGCATTGCTGATGGCTTCCTGTACGCATCGGTACAGATGCAAGGTGGTTTTGGGGCCGGCCGCAAGGCCCGGGTCGAGGAACACCTGCCAATTCAGCGCCATACCCGCATCCTCGAGCCAAGGCTCAATTCGCTGCCGAAGCACGCCGAGCGCACTGCCGAGTTCCCGGTTCAGCTCGGGGTCCAATGAGTCGATAGCCATCAACAGCTCGCGCATGCTCTGCTCGAGCTCCCTGGTCACGGATGGGTCGGCGTCCGACTGATTGCGCTGCGTCTGCAGCAGCGACGCCAGACGCCCGCCGACGCCATCGTGCATGTCTTCGAGAATGCGTTGCCGCTCATCGCTCAGAAGCTGCTGCCGCTCCAGCGTTTTGGTCCGTTCGTAGCTGGCGACAAGTTCCGCCTCTTTGTCGGCAAGCTGTGCCGCAAGCATTTCGTTGATCGCTTTACCGGATTCATAGAGTTTCACATTGCGATAGAAAAGCGATGCGATCACCGCGATGACGAACACCGGCAGCGTGCGGGTCAGGGAATAGAAATTAAAAAATCCGAGCATCTGCGCCGCCACGTCGCCGATGGCGGCCGAGAGAACGAGAAACACCGCAATGGATTCCACCCAGCGCTCCTCGGCCTCAAACAGGTAGTGTCGGGCGGCTTTGGCCAGAAGGGCAATGCACAGCGCCAGCTGAAACCCGTCGCCGAGCAGTGCTTCCCGCTCATTGCTGGAGAGCCATGGCGCCATGGCAAAGTAGGCGAGGATGATGAGTGCGAACACGCCCGTGACCGCGAGCCGGTGTAGGCGCTGGTTCTGTCCTGACCAGAGGTCAAAGAAATTGAACAGACCCAGGTATACGGTGTTCAGAAGCACGAAGTAGTAGGCGGCGCGAAGTTGCACTGAGAACGGAAAGTCGTACCAGAGACGGTAGTGGGTCAGCAGCGCCCAACTGATGGTCACCACGGCAAACCAGAGGGCCAGGCGCCGCTGCGCCATGAGCGGTGTTACCAGAAGCACCAGGCCGCCGAGCGTGAGGCCGATGATCACCAGGATCGCCGGCCAGTCGTAGAACGAGAAGAAGCGCCAGGCCAGTGCCGCCTGCATATCGTCAAAGGGGCCAACGAACGCGCCTCTGAAAGAAGCCGGATCCTCTGCCCGCGCGAGTACGATATCTATCTGGTTTTCTGCGTCGCTGCTGAGAAGTGCCGCGGGTAGCCGGGTGAGCCAGGTGCGTTTCCCGTGAAACGAAGGGGTGGGGGTGAGCCGACCTTTCTGCTCGATCAGCACCCCGTTCAGGAAGATGGCGAAATTGTCGGTGTTATAGCTGGGTGCAATCGCCCAGTCTGCCAAATCGGGTGCCGCTTTGAAGGTCAGCCGAATGGCGAAGTAGCAGGGCTGAGGGCAGCGCGCCCAGGCATAAAGCCCGTCGTTTGACCTGTACGCTTCATCAGGCGGAATTTCAGGGCTGACAAGTGAGCCAGGTACCACTAGGAAACGGTCGGTAAAATACTCCTGACCATCACCGCGGCCGTAAAGAGAGAGATGGTAGAGCAGCCAGAAGAAGGT
>JAUIKX010000279.1 GCA_030430515.1 Gammaproteobacteria bacterium
CGCACGACCCGCCGCCGCCGCCCAGGGAGTCGGAGCTGGTCAGAGACCTGAGCATCATCACCAAACGCCTCGAAGACGACATCCGCACCGGCTTCCAGACCAACTACGAAGGCGCGATGAAGGAGTTTGTGCGGGTAACGCGAGATCATGTCAAACCTGAACTCGACGATCTCTACAACAATATCAAGTCTTACCGAAACAATCTGACGCACCGTCTCTGCTACCTGAACGACCCGGCCAAGATCAGGCTGTATCAGCAGTACATCGACAACTTCGCCGTGAGCAACAACGAACTCAATCAGCTCAATGCCATGCTTGGCGCTTATCAGTCGAGCAAGCTCGCCACGCAGGTCGCTGTGCTGCCGCTGTACCTGCGCACCTTGCAGGCCATGATCGAGCATGTGCACTACCTGGCCACCATGCAGGTTCTGCTTTCGCAGCGACCCGGCGGTGCGCTGGTACAGGAACGGCCCATCTACGGTTGGTACTGCCTCGATCACGACAACGTGAAGACCCACCTGCTGGGCTACCTGGATCAGGGCATCGGCTTTGTCGAGCCGCTGCTGAAGAAGCTGAAGCAGGGATACGCCGACATCCACAACGCGCCGAACAAGGTGCGCGCGAACTTCGCGGCAAAAAACATCAAGCCGACGATGGTGCAGGTGGGTCAGGCAGAAGCCGCCCTTGTCGGCGGCATCCGCAAGTCGCTGCATCTGGACGACATGCCGGAAAACGAAATCGCCATTCACGAAAAATCGCTCAAGAGCCTGAAGCAGATCCGCACCAACATCGTCGATTATGCCAGTTCGACCGTGCAGAAAGGACGCGGGCGCGCCAGGGCGCGGACCACACCCATTGCACTCTTTTCCTACGGGCAGAACGACCTCATGCGGTTCCGCTTCGAAGGCGGCAAAGGGGGATGGGTGCCGGTGTGCGGTAAGTCGCTGCGGGTGAACGGCCTGATCGCCACGCAGAACGCCGGCAGCAGCAACGCCGGCATCTACTATCAGGTCGGCGGAGAAGGTCTCAACGGGCAGTTCGCCGACCGCTTCACGAACAGCAGCCAGTTGACCGCAGTCAATCAGGCGCTGGTGAAGGCATACGACGACCACTACGGTGACGGCGCCTGGTCGATGGATTCACTCATGACGCCTGATGACAAACTGACCTCACTCGTGGTGCCGGTGAAGGCAGACGGTCACGAAGTCGATCACCAGGTCGGCGCCATGATCTACTCGGTGGGGCCAAAACTTGCGGCCTCGGGCATCGTCGATGAGAAAGCTTATCGGCAGATCTATGTGGATGCATTTCTTGCGGTGGCACGCTGGAACAGCGGTAAACCGCCTGCCGCGCAGATTCGCGCCATGCGGCTCACCTACCTTTCGTGCGGCATCTATGCGGGTTCGGGCAATGTCAGCGACATCTATGCAACCGCGGCCCGACTGATCCGCGAAGCGGCGCTGGTGGCGCTGAAGCAGGCGCCACAACTGCGGGACGTGGGCGTGCTGATCAACTGCAACGACGCGTCAGGCTATGAGCGGGTGGCGATGACCACAGGGCTGCCGGCTTACGCTCACGTGTTCGACGAAGGCTTTGACCTCTGGCAGGCCGGCTCTGAGCCCGCCTGGCCGCCGGCTTGAGCAGCCCTACGGCTGGGGCCGCGCATCGCCGACAATGCTCACCCGCTCACCGTAGCGGGAATGTGGATAGTAATCCCACACCGCATGGTGCTGAGTGCAGCGGTTGTCCCAGAACGCCAGCGTATTGGGCTCCCACTGCACACGGCACAAAAGGCTCGGCGTCTCGGCGATGAACCGCAAGAGCCCGTCGAGCAGCATGCGGCTTTCCCAGTGCTTCAGCCCTTTGATACGCGCGGTGAAGCCTGAGTTCACATAGAGAATCTTCTCGCCGGATTCAGGGTGCCGGGCAATCACGGGGTGTTCGTTCTTCGGGTAGGCCTCGCCTTCAGGCGGTGCCACCCCGTAGCTGCTGAGGTATGGCAGTGCCCCATCGTGGATCGCCGTCAGCCCTTCCAGCATTTCCTTCATCGTGTCGCTGAGCATGTTGTAGGCAAGCGCCATATCGGCAAACAGGGTGTCGCCACCGCCGACTTCCGGCGTCTCGGTGATGTAGAGCATGGAGCCCAGTGGCGGTATCTCATCGCAGGTGACATCGGTGTGCCAGCCCTCACCCGCCGTGTACTTGGAGTCTTTGGTGGTCTTGATCTTCAGAATCTCAGGATCACCACCGTAACTATGTTGCATGGGATGCACATGCAACCGACCGAACCTGCGGCCGAACGCCTTATGCTGCTCACGGTCCAGGTGCTGGTCGCGGAACACGAGCACCTTCCAGTCGAGCCACGCCTTGTAAATTTCGCTGAACGTCTCGTTCGACAGCGGCTGCGCGAGATCGACCCCGTCAATCTGCGCACCGATGTGCGGTGTCAGGCTGTCGACGTCAATCGTGTGGTAACCGTCGATTCTGGCCATATTTATCTCCCCTTTTTAACCCTACTTTGCAACCACCCGGAAATCGATACAACCATGGTAACCTCCATGCCGTGAAAAACGAGGGAGATTGAATTTTGCCACTGCACACCAAGTCACCCGAGATGGACAACGCCATCGCCAGCGCCGCCCAATGGGCCGACGAGAAAGGCATACACGAGCAGCTCACGTGGCTGCGTGCCAACGATCCGGTCAGGCGCTTCGAGCCGGAAGGCTTTGAACCGTTCTGGGGCATTACCAAATACGACGACATCAAGGCCATCGAAGGTCGTAAACAGCAGTTCATCGCCGATCCGCGACCCACCCTCGGCATGAAAGGCGTCACCGAGATGATCCAGGCCATCACCGGCCGCAAGCACATCATCCGCTCGCTGGTACAGATGGACGAGCCGGACCACATGAAGTACCGCTCCCTCACCCAGAGCTGGTTCATGGGCACCAACCTGCGCAAGCTGCAGGGGCGCGTGGATGAGCTGGCCAACATGTACGTCGACCGCATGCTCGAGCACGGCAACGAGTGCGACTTCGTGCAGGACGTGGCCACCTGGTATCCACTGCGCGTGGTCATGGAAATTCTCGGCGTGCCGGCGGAAGACGAAGCCTTCATGCTCAAGCTGACGCGGGAGCTCTTTGGCCCGGAAGACCCGGACAACGAGCGCTCCTTCGCACCCGAAGATTTCTTTACCGTCACCCAGGAGTTCGAAGCCTACTTCGCTGAGCTCAGCAAAGCGCGGCGCGCCAACCCTCGCGACGATGCGGCCACGCTGATCGCCAACGCCACCATCGACGGCGAACCCATTCCTGAGCTCGAAGCGAACGGCTACTACATCATCATCGCCACCGCCGGCCACGACACCACCAGCGCCTCCACCGCCGGCGGCCTGCATGCGCTGCTGGAACACCCGGCGGAAATGGCGAAGCTCCGCGCCGACGTGGACGACGTCATGCCGACGGCGATCGACGAGATGATCCGCTGGGTCACGCCGGTGCGCCACTTCATGCGCACCGCCACCTCAGACTACGAGCTGCGCGGCAAAACCATTCGCGAAGGCGAATCGGTGATTCTCTGGTACCCCTCCGCCAATCGCGACGAGGAGATCTGGGATGCACCGTTCGAGTTCCGTGCCGACCGCAAAGACGCCAAACAGCTCGCTTTCGGCTTCGGCGCCCACGTATGCCTCGGCCAGCACCTGGCACGAATGGAAATGAGCGCGTTCTACCGTGCTCTGCTGAACAAAGTGGATCACATCGAGCTGGCTGGTGAGCCGAAGTACATTCACTCCACATTCGTCGGCGGGCTGAAATCACTACCCGTCCGCTACCGTGCGAAATAGGAAAACAAGATGAGCGCAGAAATCACTAAAGCCGGTGTCGATCTCGGCATCGTCACCAACAACGGTGACGCCATGGTGGCCTTTTATCGCGATGTGCTGGGTTTCAGGGAAGAGCCGCAAACACCCTTCCCTGCCGGTGGCGTCATGCACAGGCTGTGGTGCGGCGAAAGCCTGATCAAGGTCGTGGTGCCCGACAACGCCGCGCCCACTTCCGCCGAATATGGCCCGCCGGCCAAGGCCACGGGCCTGCGCTACTGGACGATCACCGTGAGCAACCTGCCTGAGATCGTCGGCCAGGTGGAAGCCGCGGGCCATAAGATCGTCGTGCCACCAACCGAAGTGCGCCCCGGTGTGACCATCGCCATGGTCACCGACCCGGACGGCAACTGGGTGGAGTTCATCGCCTCATAATGCGTATCTTCAGATGTGACGAGTACGGACCGCCCGAGGCGCTCAAGCGCGTAGAGGTCGATGCGCCGGTACCCGCCAGCGACGAAGTGCTCGTGGATGTCGACGCCGCCGGCGTGGGCTTCGTCGATGGCCTGCTCATCCAGGGCCTGTATCAGGTCAAGCCGCCGCTCCCCTACTTCCCTGGCAGCGAGTTCGCCGGCACAGTCACGGCAGTTGGGGAAGGTGTGGACCATATCGAGGTCGGCGACCGGGTGCTCGGCAGCGGCAACGGCGCCTACGCGGATCAGCTCTGCGCCAACGCGCACGCGGTCTATGCATAC
>JAUIKX010000006.1 GCA_030430515.1 Gammaproteobacteria bacterium
CCGGTTGGCGGCGGCGGTCAACAGTGGCGATGCAGGCGCTGCCTTTTCCGTCGCTGAGGAAAATGATCCGGCAGTGCGTATCGAATCAGGCGCCGATATCGACGCGCTGGTGTCGCGTCTCGTGGATGTCTACTCACCGCTGCACGAGGCCACGGAGCCAGATGCGGCGCTCTCCGCGCTCGATCAGGCGAGGCTGCTTACCGCAACACGGATCGGACCATTCGGCGCAGAAGCACTGAATGCGCAGATCTTCGAGGGGCTTGCCGGGCGCTATCACATGGATCGATGGCAGAACTGGTACCACGGACGTCCTGTGATCGTACTGCGAAACGATTACCGTGCAGGTCTGTTCAACGGCGATACCGGTGTGTGCCTCAGAAATGCAGAAGGCTACCTGAGAGTCTGGTTCCGCACCGATGATGGGCTCAAGATGCTGCTGCCGTCGTCGGTGCCAATGCACGAAAGCGCCTATGCGATGACCGTGCACAAGAGCCAGGGATCTGAATTCGAGCGCGTCTGGTTGCTGTTGCCCGAGAAAGACAACGCAGTGCTGTCCAGGGAGTTGCTCTACACGGGCATTACGCGTGCGCGGTCAGAGGTTTGCGTGCTGGGTGATGAATCGGTTTTCCAAAGTGCGCTGTCACGGGTGGTACATCGGGATTCAGGGCTCGCTGAACGCCTGCGTGGCTGAACTTCATACGTGGCTGAACTTCATAAACGGTTCTTGCGAACTGGCCTGCCTGGTCTATTACTTTCAAATCAGAGACTAAGATTTCAGGTCATTCTATGAAGATTAAGCACAAGATGCTGGCGATGGTCATCGCGCTCGGCATCCTGCCTGTGCTGATCAGCAGCTTCGTCCTGGGTTCGCTCTCGATCGATCGCAGCCAGCAGGCGCTGGAGACCGCAGCTCGGGAGCGGCTCATCGCGCTGCGCGATGTCCGCAAGGAGCAGATTGCGGATTATCTTGGAACGATTCGCGGCCAGCTGCAGAACCTCGCTCAGTCAAACTACGTCGCAGAGGCCCTCGAGGACTTCAGCCGTACTGCCCCGGCGCTGCTGAACGAGGTGACGGAGCTTCAACTGGCAACCAGGCGCGAAGCGCTGGAGTCCTACTACCAGGAACAGTTTGCCGCTGAGTACGCCCATCGCAATCCCGGTGAGCAGGCAGACATCGACGCAATGATGGCTGGGCTGGATCCGCTCAGCGTGACCATGCAGTACCTTTACATCCAGGACAACTCGAACCCGTTGGGTTCGAAAGACGCGCTCGTTGATCGAGCGGATGGCACGGGTTACGGCGAGCGGCATGCGGCTTACCATCCTTTTTTTAGAGACTTTCAGCAACGCTTCGGCTACTACGATGTCTTTCTGGTAGATGCCCAAAGCGGCCGTGTCGTCTACTCGGTGTTCAAGGAGCTCGACTTCGCGACATCGCTGAAATCGGGGCCTTACGCGCGCTCCGGTATCGGTCGGGTATTTAACGAGGCTGTGCAGTCTGGTGACGTTGCCGCTGTCGCCTTCGATGACTTCAGGCCTTATCTGCCTTCCTATCAGGACGCCGCTTCGTTTATCGCCTCGCCTGTATTTGATGGTGCGAAAGTGGCGGGTGTGCTGATTTTTCAGATGCCGATCGATCGGATCAATGCCCTGATGACGCAGAACCAGGGCTGGAAAGACGCAGGCCTGGGCCAGTCCGGTGAAACCTATCTGGTGGGCACCGACCGGAAGATGCGCAGCATCAGCCGGTTGCTGGTTGAGGATAAGGACAGCTACTTGAGCGCGTTGTCCCGCAGTGGGGCCGACGCGGCGACAGTCGAGTTGATCGAGGCCAAAGAGACGAGCATTGGTCTGCAGCCCGTAGCCACCGAAGCCAGTCAGGCAGCCCTCGATGGGCGGAGTGGATTTCAGCGTGTGACGAACTATCGAGGTGAGCCTGCGTTCTCCGCGTTTGCGCCTCTGGACGTCAACGGCGTTCGCTGGGCTGTTATCGCCGAGCTCGATGAAAGCGAGGCGCTGGCTTCCGCTCGTGAGTTGGCCACGTCGATCTGGTATCGGGTTGCTGGTATATGCGCGGCCATCGCGCTGCTGGCCGTTGTCATCGGAACGCTTGTGGCGCGAGGCATTACCGAGCCGATATTGAAGCTGTCAGAGGGCATCCGCCGGATCGAACGGGACTCGGACCTGTCCGGCGAAATCCAGCTGAGCAGCCGCGATGAGATCGGCGCCTGCGCGGCCGCATTCAACAGCATGATCAGCAGATTTCGCGACAGCCTGAAAACCGTCAGCGACACTACGGCACGGCTGACTGCCGCGGCGGAGAGAACCTTCGAAGTCTCCGAGCAGACCACACGCGCGATTCAGGAGCAGCTGGCGCACACCAATCAGGCCGAAATTTCCATGGGGCAGATGAACGCGGCGGTCCGGGAGGTAACGGACAACATCCTTAAAACTGCCAATGCCGCAAACCATGCCAATGAAGAGTCGAACACGGGCCGCGGGGTGATGGATCAAGCGAAATCGCAGATCTCTCTTCTGTCCGAGGAGATAGAACAGGCCGCGCAGGTCATCCAGGGTTTGGAGCAGAACAGCGACGAGATCGGTGTCGTGCTCGAAGTCATTCGGGATATCGCGGAGCAGACCAACCTTTTGGCGCTCAACGCCACAATCGAGGCCGCTCGCGCGGGAGAGCAGGGCCGTGGCTTTGCGGTTGTTGCTGATGAGGTGCGTACGCTTGCTGCGCGCACCCAGGAATCGACGGAAGAAATCGACCGCATGATCAAAACCCTGCAGCAGTCATCCAAGCATGCCGTTGGTGTCATGAAATCGAGCAGTGACAAGGCGGGAGTAGCGGTTGATCAGGTGGCCAGGATCAATACATCTCTCGCGTCGATCTCCGGCTCGGTGGCGAATATCAACGAGATGAGTTCGCAGATTGCTACCGCCTCTGAAGAGCAGGCGGCCGTCGCTCAGGAGATCAATGGAAATGTCGAGCAGATCAACTCGATGACCAAGGAGGCGGCTGATGGCTCCGCGCTGACGTCAGAAGCCGGTCAGGATCTTACGTCGATCGCCGTGGAGCTCAAGGGTCTTGTGAGTCAGTTTCGGATTTGAGGGCTTTGAGCTGCTCTTCTTTGTTGGGTGCGACGTAGTTGATTTTCCCGGTGTAGTGCGCGCGCCAGTCTTCCGGTGGCATCTCGAGCAAGCGACTTTCACGCGCTCGCGCAAGCTTCATGACCGGTCCGGGTTTCAGGCTGCGTCGCTGCTCGAGCCAGAAAACACCGTCGTACTCGCCGCTGTTGCCTCGAGTGGCAACAAAGTCGATATCGCCATCGCCATCCATGTCCGTAGCGATGAACTCGTCGTACATGCCCCGCACGCGGCGTGACAGGTCATGTCTGAACCATGGTGCGCGAAGCCCGCGGTTCTCGAACCACGCCAGCCGTGCGACCGAATCGCTGGCTGTCACTGCTGGGTCGTCCTCTGTGCGTGATGCGCCAGAGTAGCCGCCTTGCAACACGTTCAGCCCCGAGTAGCCGCCAGCGATGACGTCCTGATCGCCATCGCCGTCAATATCAGCAACACCAAAGCCGATGGCCCAGTCCGGCAGCAGGCTGCCGATTCTGTTGTAGCGCCAGGGCATGTCGAGGGTCGCGGGCTGGCGCAGCCAACCCAATCCCGCGTGCTGCCATGATTTTCGGGTACCGGGTGGACCGTGAAACTCGACAAAATTCGTGATCAGGTCTAGTCGACCATCTGCGTCGATGTCCGCGAAAACGGCGTTGAAAGCGTTTGATACGGCATACACTTCAGCGTCGGAATCGGTCTGGGCGAGCACCTCGATGGGTTGTTTGCTGAAGCCCAGAACACCCTGATTGATCAACCAGGTCATCTTCTGTTTCAGGCGCTGGGCTGTGAGTACATCGCGGTCGCCATCACCGTCGATGTCCACAGCCAACACCTGATTGGGTATGCCCGCCCGGGTCAGCTCCTGCTCATGCCAGCTGTCGCCTTGCAGCGGGTCGCCTCTGAGGCGGAATAGCGAGGTTGGCAGGTCGACGGTTTCCTCCGTGCGCACCACATCGTCGAAACCCTTGTTGGCGCCGAGCAGCTCTGGCCTCCCGTCGCCGTCCATGTCGGCGGCGTCCACCTGAATCCACGATCCGCGGTTTCTGCTCGAGGGCAGCACGAGGTATGGCCATGGGTCTGTGCGAGAGGCAGATGGGTTCTGAAAATACGCCAGATGGGCATGCTCGCATGCCGCCACCAGGTCGGCTTTGCCATCGCCGTTGAAGTCGCCGATGGCGACATCTTCGATGGCGCCTACCACCCCGCCGCTGGCGACCGTGATGTTTGTCCAGCGATCCGGGTCGTACGTGCCGAAAGCGATGCGCAGATGGTGCGAGTCCTCGTGTACCGAAACGATGTCCATGCGCCCATCGTTGTCGATGTCTGCGAGCTTGAGGCCGTCGCCACCGCGAATGGGCACACCGCCATTCAACAGCTCATCGTCGACGCGATGCTCGACCCACTGGATGTGCGTTCCGTCTGCCGTTGGTTGCGTCAGCTGGTCAGAGACAGCGAGTGAATGGGGGAGAGTCGCGCAGCCCTGCATGCTCTGCAGGGCAACAATCAGCGCAATGACACGCGCGATGCGCTGATCGGTCGTGACTGGCCCCATAAAGCGAGCTTAAGAGGGCGCCTTGCCCTGGCGCTTGGGGTCCACCACTTCGCTGGTTTCATGCTGGTTCGACACCCAGACGCACATCTGCGGATCGCATTCCCGCAGATCGCCGGAAACCCATATGCCTTCGCCGGTGAAGAGACCCTCGTGGCTTCCATCGTTCACGTGTACCAGCTTTTCTTCCGTCAACTGGTAGGCAACGTCCCCGAAGGCGTGCCGAATGATGCCGGTTTTCATGATGCATCCTCCACCCATTCGGTGAGTTTGTGGTGCAGCCAGCGCACCTTGGATTCCTGGTAGGTGGCCAGCGTGATGCCTGGCTTGTAGGTGGTCTCGAGTCCCGCCTGCACTTTCGGCATGTTGAACGAATCCTGGTCGAAGATCTGGCCCAGAAAGCCGACGACTTTGCCCCAGGGCTCATCCTCTTCCAGCCAGCGGACTTTCGCCGCCGGCGGGCGCTCGCCGGAGAACGGCATGAGCAGGAAGCACTCCATGATGCAGGTGCGGTGGTCGTCGCCATTTGGCCGGAAGCGGTAGACGATGCGGTTGAAAGCGCCCCAGGGGTGGAAGTTGGGAAACTGGGTGTAGTCGATGCTGTCCACAAGCTCGGCATCGCAGTACACGTCGACAAGATCCGGGGCAGCTTCGCGCAGCGTTTCCCGTGCCATCGTGGCGCTCCACTCGCGCGGCGACATGCCTTCCGGCAGCGGCGGCAGCGGTTCGTCTTCGCGCACGTCGAGCATGGCGCGCATGACCTCATTGTCCGGAACGTCTCCCACCAGCGGGCTCGGGGTCATGCCGGGGGTGATCACCCTGGCGCAGTTTTCCCAGATGTCGACCTGGCTGTTGCAGTCACCCAGACCCTTGAGGATCTGCGGGTGCGTGCCGTTTACGTGGTAGGCCTCGCAGAACGCTTCCTGCGCGATCTTCCAGTTGCAGGGCATGACTTTTGCCGCGTGCATGGAGATATACAGCTTGCTGAGATCCCAGCGCTGGAACTGGCGGTCGAGATCGCTGAGGAACTCATCGAGCGGCCCGCATTCAGGGTCGGGGTTGATGAACACGAAACCGTTCCAGGTGCCTGTGGGAATCTCAGGCAGGCCGAACTCGTCTTTCTGCACATGGCAGAAATCCCAATCCGCGGGGATGTCTTTCAGGTCGCCATTGAGCTCCCAGGCGAAGCCGTGGAACGCGCAGCGCAGCTCGCTGGCCCGACCGTCGAACTCCTTGAGCATGCGGCCTCTGTGCAGGCAGGCGTTGGGATAGGTTTTGATGCTGCCGTCGTTCTGTCGCACTACGATGAACGACAAATTGGCGATGTCGTAGCGGATGTGGTCGCCGGGTTCGGGAATCTCCTCTTCCCGGCAGGCGAACTGCCACACTTTCCTCCACAGATGCGCCACTTCTTTTTCGTGCCACTCCCGACTCGTGTAGCGGGTGACTGCCACATCGGCGTTGCCAAGGAATTTAGGCGACTGCTCGCGCAGAACTTCCGGCACTTCGTGGGTGTCGGTGTCGAGCAGATCCTGGTAGGTCGCGCCCGGTGAGCGCGGCATGTTGTCTGGATCCAGGGGTGAAATTGCCTCTGCCACTGATTCTCTCCCAAATTGCGTCAGATCGTAGGCTAGCGTGATCACTTACCGATGGAAAGTCGCAGCGCATGTGGGGAGAATGCTGCTCAATTCACCCAATGGAGCCCGGATGTCCGCCACCCGAATCAAAGTGGAAAAACCCCTCGTTGTGCTGCATGGCGACGAGATGGCGCAGATCGCCTTCGTGGAAATTCTCGAGCGTTTCGTGCGCAGGCGGCTTGACATCGAACTGGTGGAAGTGGACCTCACGGCTGAAAACCGGCTGCTGACCAACGGTGAAGCGGTGGTGGAAGCCATCGAAGCACTCAAGACCCATGGGGTCGGCATAAAGAACGCCGGCATGACGGTGAACCGGCAGCAGCTGGAAGAGTTGCTGGCCAAACACCCCGATCTGCAGGGCAAAACCCTGAATCCACTGGCAACCAAATCCCCGAACGGTGCGATCCGCAAGGGCATCGGCGGCAACATCACGCGGGAAGACATTCCGTTCAGGAATCTGGTGGTCAAGCCGCCGGAGTGGATCGATCGCGACATCGTCGTCGATACCATGGAGCACGGCGGCATCATCGACAGCTACAACGAGCTGACGTCTGCAACGGGCATTCTGAAGGTGCTCTTCGTCGGGGAAAGCGGCGAACCGGTTGAGCTGCATCGCCGTCGGCTCAGTCTCGGCGATCCCTGGCTGCTTGCGACCAACGACATGGAAGCGGTGCTCGGCTGGGCTCGCGATTTTTTCGAGCGGGCGCTCGCCGAGAAGCGTGACGTTTACCTGGGGCTCAAAGATACCGTCATTCCTGGATACGACGGTGCCATGCGCAGCGCCATCGAAAAGCTCTACCGGGAGGAATATGAACAGCGCATCAAGGATGCTGGTCTTGCCTACCACTACGAGCTGATCGACGCCCAGGCGGCACGCATGGTGGCAAACCCGCCGGAACGGGCAATCTGGGGTGTCCCCGACAACACGACCGGACGCAAGCTGCAGAAACTCGTGAACGAGCTCAAGCGGTTCGGCATTGCGGACCGCAAGTCTCACGTATCCATTTCGCGGATGAGCGCCGGCGGCGGCGATCAGTACGGCAGCTACAACGCCCAGGCTACGGAAGACGGCATTATCAAGGTTGTGGTCGACGGTGAGGAGAAGCATGCCCGTGATGTGAAGAAGGGCGATCCGATGCTTCTCATGAGCAACGACCGCCACGCCATCAAAGACTGGGTCATGCAGGTTTTTCGCGATGCATCGCGCAACGATAAGGAGGTTTACTTCGGCCTCAAGCGTGAATACATGGAGTACGATGAGGTGTTCAGCCGCGTCATTGCGGAGGTACGGCGCGAGCTGGCTAAGGCCGATACGCCTCCGCCTTCTTTCATGATCATGCGCCCCTCCAGCCAGCTCAAGAAAATGATTGCAGACCCACCTCGCAATGCGCTGTATCCAGCACAGAACCTTGATGGGGACATCTTCTCGGATATCTCGGCGGCGCTTGGCGGTTCCCTGGCCACCGCCAGCTCCACCATCGAAAGCGTCGACGGCACCAGACTGTTCGAAGCGCCGCATGGCACTGCGCACGATCTGTACCTTCAATACCTGGAAAGCGACGGCAAAACGGCGCTGTTCAATTCTTCCGCGCTGCTCTATGCGCTTGCCAATGCGCTGCGCACTCTGGGAGAGCGCGATGGTAACGAAGCGCTGACGGATTACGCCGGTTCGTTGCAGCGAGCGCTGATCGAAACGGTGGACAGCGGCACGATCACCGGCGACATCCGCGGCAAAACAGCCGATCCGGGAGCGGAAGTCGTAGTGGACATGTTTGGCTTCCTCGATGCGGTCGAAGAGCGGCTCTGAGATCGGTTCCGATGTGACGTGCGTCACATAAACTTCGAGAGCAGGTTACTAAAATTCTTTTCGTGCCCACTAACAGAGCAGTCAAGGATGACGCATAGAGCCCCAGTAAATCGACTTGAAGGACGGCTCTTCGCCGAGGATGGAAACCTCTGCATGGTGATCGGTGTGGACACCGAAACCAACATGGCGAAGATCAGCTGCCAGCGCGAGCTGTTCGACATGCCGCTGACAGAGGTCAGCGCACGCCTGGCAAGCTATACCCACCTGTCGCTTGATGGCCTCAATTCAGAGCGCACGACGCGCCGTCTGGTCGAAACCGACGAGGGCTGGTTCTTCAAATCCCGCGAAGATGGCATGAAGGGCCCGTTCGACAGCAAGGAAGCGGCGAACGATGCGATGAACCAGTACATCATATCCGCCCAGAAAGATCGGGTGCCGGGGCGCCGCTGATTGGGCTATGCTCTGGCCATGGATACCGTCGGTTACATGGCCAGAACCCGCGAATACTATGCGGCGCTTGGATACGAAAAGCCTTATGTCTGGGCCGCGCATGACGATTCGCCATTCACCGCGCTGACGAAACCGCTCAGCAAGTGTCGGCTTGCCATTGTCACGACGGCAGCCACTTACGATCGTAAACCTTTCGAACCGCGCCACCTGGAGTCGTCTCCAATCCATCCGGCGCCTGAGCGTCTGTATGCCAATGATCTGGCATGGGCGAAAGAATCGACCCACATGGACGACCGCGAGTCCTATTTTCCGCTGGCGAACCTCGAGCCGCTCGTTGCCGAAGGGGTGCTGGGGTCGCTGGCTGAGCGCTTCCATTGCGTACCGACGTCATACAGTCAGCGGCGAACAACCGAAGACGATGCGCCGGAGGTGTTGCGACGCCTGCGTGAGGACGATGCAGACATTGCACTGCTGGTCCCCTTGTGACCCGTGTGCCACCAGACCGTGAGTCTGGTTGCACGGCATCTCGAAGCCAACGGCATTCCGACAGTGGTGCTGGGATCTGCGCTCGACATCGTCACGCATTGCCGTGTACCTCGCTATCTTTTTACGGATTTTCCGCTCGGTAACCCGTGCGGTGCGCCGGGTGACGCGCTCATGCAGGCGCGTATCGTTCGCAGTGCCGTTGAGCTGTTCGAGACGGCGAAGGAGCCTGAGACGGTGCAGGCTTCCCCTGAGTGCTGGCCCCATGGCGATGGCTGGCGAGCTCGCTATTCCGAAGTCAGGCCTGAAGATCGTGCTCGCCTTCGCGCCGAGGGTGACGCGCGACGCGCTCAGCAGGCTCAATCCAAAGGAAACTGAAACCCAGGTCGTACATCGGCTTAATCTGATGCTTGCATCGGCAACATCGGCTGGTTCTGCTGGTCTGCTGTGCATAGAGTACGGCTGTTGAGTGAAGTAATCAGGCAGGGGCAACCACGAAAACGGGTGGTTACCGAACAAGGATTTTCCGTTCCCTCCGCTCTACGTCGGTTGTCCAGGGAGTCATAATGGACATCGATATCTCGATCAGCACCGAAACCTTCTCCGAGCGAGAGGGTCGCGCAGCGTTGGCTGCGATGCGGGGTTTTGCATCACAGCAACTCGGCGGCAATCGTCTGATTTTGGGTGCGCATTACCGCATTTCGGCTCGTCGGTTTCTGGGGTTCATCCAGCGCTATCAGGTTGAGGTGTCGCTGCGCACTGTCTATCCCGAACTGCTCGTTGTGTCCCGGTCGTCGTCGACGCTACATCGGGCTGCTGATAAAGCGGGTCGAAAGGCGATGTCACGTTTGCTGCGAGTTGCACGTAATGACGCGGCACTGGCTCGAAACGGTGGTTGTGTTACCTCGGGCGGGAATGGCGCATGAACCGTTCACGCTTGCTCTTGTTGTTCGGGGCGTTTGTTTTCGGTGCGCTGCCGGCGTCTTACTTTCTACTACACCAGTGGCAGGAAAACCGCATCGTCGATGCTTATCTGGAGGAGATCGGTCTGAGCGAGGCGCCGGTCAACCGTGCCACCGCGGTGGCGGTATCCCGTGCGGTGCGCCGGGACTTCAACGTCGATGAAACACGATTTGATGCCATTCAGTATGGCAGTCGGCCCTTTTTGCGCGAGGACACGGAGTTTCTGCTCACCCATCGGGAAGGGCTCTGTGGTGAAGGCACGCGGGTCATTGCGAACCTTCTCCAGCGGCTCGACTTCGATGCCACCCGGGTGACGCTTTACAATCGCGAGCTCGAATCGGCGCACACGTTGGTGTCTGTTTCGCTGGATGGTCGTGAAATCCTTGTGGACAGCATCAACGCAATGCCTGAGGTGACGCAGACGCTGGAAACGCACGATTTGTCCACCGCAGACTTCAATGTCCTTTCTTACAACGACAACCTGGCGGAGCGACGGCGCATGGCGGGCAACCTGCATGGCTACGACGAAGCGACCATCGACTTTTTCACTAAGTATTGGCTCTATTCCTATGAGGCGTTGCCCTATGCGAAGCTCCTGACAACCGTCGGCCTCGACGTTCGCGCATTCAACTTTGATCGCCCATCGTTGTGGGTATCGTCCCTGGCGGAAAAGCCGCACCTGGTGCACGCGATCTTGGTTGCGCCTGTCGCACCGCTCCTCACCATAGGCATTTGGCAACTTGCGAACCGACGTGCCTTTCGACAGCGTAAGCAACGCAAGGCGTTGCGCTACGTCTGATCGTACGCCTGCGCTCATGCGGCGGGCAGAGAGCTGACGAAGTCTCGCACGCCATTGAGCAGCATCTGGGTCGCCATGATGATGAGAATCATGCCCATGAGCCGTTCCAGCGCACGGGAGCCCCGATTGCCCAGCAGCTTTAGAAGCAGCGGTGCGGCCATCAGGATTGCCGTGCTGGCCGCCCAGGCCAGGAGCAGTGCTATGGTCCACTCCTGAAGTCGGTCGGGCGACTGAGAGCTCAGCAGTAGAAGCATGGCGATGGTTGAGGGGCCGGCGACGAGGGGAACAGCCAGGGGCACGATGAATGGATCTTCACCGTCGCCAATCTCCTCTGCCGTGCCGCGGCGGGGAAAGACCATACGCAGGGATATCACAAACAGAAGTACGCCGCCTGCGATGCTGAGCGACGACTGCTCGAGCCCGAGAAAACTCAGTATCACTTCGCCAGAGTATAGAAAGGCGAGCAGTACGATGAGCGCGAAAATCAGTTCACGAGCCGCCACCTGCGTCTTGCGGCGGTCCTCCAGCTGTCCGAGCACCGCGTGAAAGACGGGCACGTTGCCGAGCGGGTCCATAATGAAGAAGAGCACCAGCGCGGTGCTGAAGATCTCTGCCCAATGCATATTGCCGTACCAACGGAAGCGAGCGGGGCAATTTACATGGCTTCGAGAAACTTCAGAACCCGTTTGTATGCATCATCTCGAACGGCTTCGTTCCGGCCGATGATGTATCCCGAGGCCACGCAGTCCGCAAGCTGCACGCCGCTCGACATGCGCGCGCTGATGCGTTCGGCGCGTGAAGCGTCTGCGTCGTAACTGGTCAGCGGTTTGCCGTTGTACCAGGCGACGCCTTCCTCGTCGTAAACCCACTCGCAGCCCTGCAGATATGGGGCATCGGGTTTGAGCTCGGCGGGCGCTTCGTTCTCCCAGGAATGCCCGGCCCCTTCGTAAACATGTGCCTCTACCTGCACGCCCAGTGACCGCATCTCCGATTCTCGGAGCGCGCATGCCGCAAGATCGTTCGAGGCATCGTTGCTGCCGCGCAGTGTCAGCAGCGGTGCGCCGTTGGTGCTCTGGGTGCCGAGCTTCTGAAAGCACGGCCCGTAGACATCAATGTGGGCCGCGAAACCCGGGTGTTCAGGTGCGAGCGCCTGGTGGATGCGGTGGTCCATCGCCAGGCGTGCCGCCATGCCGCCGTAGGAGAAACCCATCACGGCGATACGCTTGCCGTCGATACGCGGGCTGGTCGACAGGAGTTCCAGGGCTGCGTAGGCATCGGTGATGAGGTCGAACTCGGTAACCGCCGAAGTGCGTATGACGTAGTTCGTTTCGTCACCTACACCACGAGGTGCGTAGTACTCGATCACCAGCGCTGCGTAGCCGTGCTCATTGAGCAGCGCAGCATATTCGTGCTCACGGCCGGGTTTGATGCCGCCACTGCCGGGCAGGAGGATCACCGCGGGTACCTGTTCGTCTGCGTGAGCAGGATAGCTCAGGTAGCCCAGACCGGTAGTAGGTGTGGCGTATTCGAGCCTGTCGTAGATCGAAGCGAGGTCGAATGGGCTGTGGGTGGCGAAATAGATCTTGCCGGATTCGTCGCCTGTCAGAATTTTTACGGGGGCAGGCCAGTCCGGGAACGGCGGCAGGGTTGCAGCAATGAGCCATGCGCGCACACCAGGAACCAGCAGTAAGCCGGCAAGGCATCCGACGAGCAGGACAACAATGAGCAGTATATTCTTCATAACGCAAGAATTACCCTGAGAAAAACGTAAAGTGGCAATGAAAACTCTTTCATGATGCACTATGCGTAATATTAAGGCTATAGAGTTGCGGATTCAGTCATGACGCCAGACCACCCTCATTGGCATTCCGAAGTGCTGCCGCCACTCGTTGTCGAAACGCCTGACGAGTTTGATTGGCGCTTTGAGGCTGATGTGGTGGTGGTCGGCTTCGGCGGTGCCGGCGCTTCAGCGGCGCTCAGGTCGGCGGAGCAGGGCTTGAATGTCATTGCCCTCGACGGCGCTGAAGGCGGTGGGGCGACCCGGGCGAGCGGTGGGGTCTTCTACGCCGGCGGCGGCACATCGGTGCAGCGTTCAGTCGGCGAAGAAGATACCCCGGGGAACATGTTCGACTACCTCAAGCTCGAAACCCAGGGCGTCGTCAGCGACGACACGCTGCGGCGGTTCTGCGAGACCAGCGCCGACATGCTGAACTGGCTCATGGGTCATGGTGTGAAGTTCTCGGGCCCCGTCTACAAGGAAAAAACCTCTTACCCGAACGTCGATTACTTTCTCTACCATTCCGATAATTCGCTGCTGCCGCCTTATGCGGCTGAGGCGAAGCCGGCGGCGCGCGGCCACCGCGGCGTGATCCGCAAAGGGCGCAGCGCCGTCAACCTGGGTGGCTCCATTTACGATCCTCTGAAAGCGGCCTGTCTGGCTCATGGCGTCGAGCTGATGACGAAGACGGTAGTGCGTCAGCTTGTCAAAGACCGTGATGGTCGGGTGCTCGGCGTGCGCGCCCTGCAGATCCCGCCGGATACTGAGGTATTTCAGGAGCACGGCGATTGCGTGCGTCAGGCCAACCGGCTCATGGCCATGGTGCCACCGGTGATTCCTGGTGCGGGTCTTGTGCACCGGAAAGCGAAAAAGCTGTTGGCGCGAGCGGCGGAGATTGAAGCGTCCGAGCGTTGCTGGGTGACGATCCGCGCCCGTCACGGCGTATGCCTCGCCGCGGGAGGCTTCATATTCAACCGGCCTATGGTGGACTATCACTGCCCGGCGTTCGCTGACGGCATGCCGCTTGGCACGCCCGGTGATGATGGCAGCGGCATCCGGCTGGGGCAGAGCGTGGGTGGTGCCACCGACCGAATGGAGCGGGCAACGGCGTGGCGATTCATCAATCCTCCATACGCTTGGTCCAAAGGTGCGATGGTTGATGCCTCCGGCCGGCGTTTCGTCAACGAATCCACCTACGGCGCGACGATAGGCGATGCAATGGTTGCTGAGGCGAATGGCAAGGCCTGGTTGCTGCTCGACGATGCGCTGGTGCGTGATGCCCAGCGGCAGAGTCGGCCGTCGAAAGTGCTACCTTTTCAGTGGCAGCTGGCCTGGTTGAACCACCTCTTCGGCAAGAAGAAGTACCGCTCGGTCGAAGCCCTTTGCGAAGGCTGCGGGTTCGATCAGGAGGTCGTGCGTGAAACCCTGCGAACCGTTGAGCGGGTTGCTGTCGGCGACTGTGAAGATCCCTTCGGCAAAGCCGCCAATGATAGCCAGGCCCTCACGTTCCCCATTCATGTGATCGACGTGTCCCTCGGTGCGCGCCTGTTGCCCTGCACGGTTCTGACCATGGGCGGACTCGTGGTCGATGAGGCGACGGGTGAAGTGTGTCGTGAAGACAGATTGCCCGTGCCGGGTCTCTATGCCGCAGGGCGAACTGCGGTGGGCCTGCCTTCGCACCTTTACATGAGCGGGCTATCCATTGCTGATGGTGTTTTCTCGGGGCTGCGAGCTGCGGATCACATGGTGTCCGGCGCGCCGGGCAGCCCTGGAAAGTAGACGCCCGCCGTCATACCCCCGTCGATGACGAGTTCCGTGCCGTTGCAGTAAGCCGCAGCATCCGAGGCAAGGTAGTTCACCGCCAGGGCAATCTCCTCTGCGCGACAGCCGCGTCGCGCCGGTACGAAGCCATATCCCTGATCCACAGCATCCTGTGGCTGCCCGGCCGGATTGGTCATCGGCGTGTTGACGCCGCCGGGGTGGATGCTGTTGACGCGCACACCGAACGGACCGGCTTCGAGTGCGGCCGCCCGTGTCAGACCGCGCACGGCGTACTTGCTTGCGGCGTAGGCGCTGACGAAGTTGCTGGGCAGCATGCCGGAGGCGGAAGAGGTGTTGATAATGGCGCCGCTCCCCTGTGGTTTCATGGCCCGTAGCGCAGCCTGCATGCCGAGGAATGTGCCGGTAACGTTGACCTCCATCAGTTTGCGGAAGTCTGCGACCGGTGTGTCCTCGAGCGTGCCGAAAGTGAGTATGCCGGCGTTGTTGGCGAGTATAT
Source organism: Gammaproteobacteria bacterium (assembly GCA_030430515.1). Lineage (GTDB taxonomy): Bacteria > Pseudomonadota > Gammaproteobacteria > Pseudomonadales > Azotimanducaceae > SYFY01. The sequence goes on from JAUIKX010000006.1 coordinate 14,873, forward strand.
CCAGACTTCCGTGCTGCTCCACCACGTCGTTCAGGGTGTCTGCCCAGGCGCGCTCGTCCGTGACGTCCATGTGGACGGGGATCAAGCGCTCGTCCTGCGGTAACTCGGCGAGCGCCTCGTCGAGGATGTCAGCACAAACCACTCGGCGCGCGCCGGAATTCAGAAACGCCTCGGCGATGGCTCGGCCAATGCCTCTTGCGCCGCCTGTTACCAGCGCGACTTTGTCTTCCAGTCCGTAAAGGTTGCTCATGCTAAAAAAATACGCTTATTGAAAGATAGCCACCATTGTACGATCATAATTCGCAGAAAAGTAAGGCAGATATTGCGTAAATGACCTCGGCGCTTCGATTGCCGGCCCTGCTGGCCCTGTCTATGTGCGCTTCGGCGATGAGCTTCGAGCGCACGGAGCAGCGCGTCTCATGCAACCATCACGAGCCGCTTAGGCAACCCCTGTTTGGTGATCTGCATGTTCACACCGCGTATTCGTTTGATGCCTACATATCCAGCGTCCGGCGTGATCCGTGGGACGCCTACCGGTTCGCAAAAGGCGAGGAGATCCGCATTCCAGGCCCAGGAGGGGCTGAAAGCGGCACAGCGAAGCTGGCCAGGCCTCTGGATTTCGTCGCCGTCACCGATCATGCGGAGTATCTGGGGCAGCTTTCAGTATGCACTCAGGATGCGGGGCGTCTGGGCTACTGGTGGCCGCACTGCGTGATGTCCCGCTCGGACAACCTTTGGGTGCAGCTCTATGCGGCCGAATGGTGGACGGGCCTGGCTGGCCAGAAGCTCGATGCGGCGGAACCTTCGTTTGCCTGTACGCTGTCTGATTGCACGGCGGCGGGTGACGATGCCTGGCGGCGAATTCAGCAGGCTGCGGAGGATCACTACGACCGCTCCGCCGACTGCTCTTTCACGACCTTCGTCGGCTACGAGTACACCGACAGCCCTGATCGGCAGAATATGCATCGCAACGTGATCTTCAGGAATGAGGCGGTCACCGAGATGCCGATTTCTACATACGAAACCGGACGCTACAACTTTCCATCTTTGTGGGCGGGGCTCCGGGAGCAATGTATTGAGGCGGACAGCGGCTGTGATGTGTTGTCTATCCCACATAATTCCAATCTTTCGGGCGGGCTGATGTTCCGCACGCCGGAAAGCGATGTTGAGCTTCGCGATCGGCTGGACTTCGAGCCGGTGGTTGAGCTGGTACAGCACAAAGGTGCATCCGAATGCAGATTTGACCGCCTGCTTGGCATGGGGCTGGATACAGAGGACGAGCTGTGTGACTTCGAGCAGGTGCCGGCAGACAACCTTGCCATGCTGGGCACCGTGAATGGTGTCGTGCGTACTGAGCGAGCACGGCCGGTTGGTCTCGAAGATTACGCGCGTCGAAATATGGTGCGCAATGTGCTCAAAGATGGTCTCGCCATCGCTCAGCAAAGCGGGGTGAACCCATTTGTGATGGGCTTTATCGGCAGCACTGACACCCATACGGCGACGCCGGGTGCATCGGAGGAATATGACTATTCAGGACACCTGGGTCGCCGCGATGCCGGCTACCGGAATGTTCAGGATCATTTCTTTTCCAATCCCGGTGGCTTGGCCGTAGTGTGGGCGGAGGAGAATTCCCGAGATGCCATATTTGCGGCGATGAAACGCCGCGAGACCTATGCGACGAGCGGTACGCGACCCACCGTTCGGCTGTTTGCCGCAAGCGAGCTTCCTGACGATCTATGCGAATCGTCTGATGCGGTCGCTACAGGCTACGAACTGGGTGTGCCCATGGGGGGTGAACTTCATGGCGAGCAGTCGTTGAACCTTTTTGTCAGCGCGCAGAAAGACCCTGGCGCCGCGGATCGACCAGGAGTCGACTTGCAGCGCATACAGATCGTCAAAGGATGGGTCGATAGCGATGGCGCTGTGCATGAAACCGTATTGGATGTGTCGGGTGATGACGGCAACGGTGCCGGCGTCGATCCCGCGGACTGCAGCCCGGTCGGTCGAGGTGCCGCAAATCTATGCACAGTCTGGAAAGACCCTGATTTTGATCCCAAAACACGCAGCTTCTATTACGCCAGGGTGATTGAGAACCCAAGCTGTCGATGGAGCACGCTGCAGTGCCAGGCGGCCGGCGTGAATCCATTTTCGGATCAATGCGCAGAGCAGGCTGAACAGGCGAATGCCGCAATTCGCGCCGAGATGGACGCCGAGGGCGACGTTTACGGCAAGTGCTGTATCGACCCTGGTACGCAATCTTTTTATTCGCCGGTCGTTCAGGAGCGCGCGTGGACATCGCCCGTCTGGACGGTACCGGCTGCCAGCACGAGGTAAATCATGGCTGAAGATCTCTCCCGGGCCTTTGAGCCCTTCAAAGTCGGGCCGCTGACCCTGCGCAACCGTTTCATCAAGGCGGCGACCAACGAAGGCATGTGCAAGAAAGGCATCGTCTCGAAAGGGCTGGCGGAGCACCACAGGGCGGTGGCTGCCGGCGGAGCGGCCCTGACTACCGTGGCGTATTGCGCCACCAGTATGGACGGACGAACGTTCGTCGATCAGGCGGTGCTCTCCCGAGAGAATGTTGCAGACCTGCGGGCATTGACAGATGGCGTGCACAGTGAGGGCGGCGCTGCATGTGCCCAGGTCACACACGCCGGCTGCTTCACGTTTCTGCCGCAGGAAGAGCTCGCGACATCGCGACCGCTCAGCGCTTCCGGTGGCTTTAACAAAGTTGGCATCCTGTCCAGGCGATTTACCAAGAAGCGCATGAATCGCGACGAAATGTCGGCGATGGTGGATGAGTTTGTCTCTGCCTGTCGGCTTGCCAAGGAGTGTGGTTTCGACGCGGTCGAGCTGCACATGGGGCATGGTTACCTCCTCAGTCAGTTCGTCTCGCGCCTTTACAACCATCGTCGTGATGCGTACGGCGGCAAAATCGAAAAGCGTATGAAGTTCCCGGTGGAAGTTCTTTCCCGCGTGCTTGATGCTGTCGGGAAAGACCTGGCCGTTGTCGTGAAGTACTCGGTTACAGACGGCACGCGCGGTGGCAACACGGTGGAGGACGGTGTGGAGATCGCCCGTGCGCTGGAAGCGGCCGGGGCGCACATGGCGGTACTTTCCAACGGCATGAACGTGGAGTCGGTCAGCGGTATCTTCGGTTCGTCGCTGCCGAGCGAAGTGCGCAAGCCGCCGGAGAATTTCATCATCCGCCTGGGTATGCGCATGCAGAAGATCACCGACTTCGTGCCGGTGGAGTTCAGCGAGCTGTATCTGCTCGAGAACAGCAAGCGCGTGCGTGCAGCGGTTGATATGCCGCTCTGTTACATCGGCGGCATCCAGAGCAGTGCCAACGTCGGCGCGGTGCTTGATGCCGGGTTCGAGACCATGGCCATGGGGCGCGCGCTCGTGCACGACCCGTCGCTCATCAATCAGTGGCGCGATGGCACGGCGGAGCAGTCCAAGTGCACTGCCTGCAATCATTGCGTGACGATGATGTATGCCCCTGCGGGCACGGCGTGCATTCTTCAGCAGGACGAGGCGGCCGCCAAAGAGGCGGCGCGGCTCAATTTGATCCCGGCATCGGGCTGAACGGTCGGTTAAAGATGGTCTGAGCGGGTGGCGGCGTCAAAGCCGCCATCCACGAATACCAGGGTGCCGCACACGTAAGCCGAAGCATCGCTCAACAGGAAGCGAATCACCTGTGCCACTTCCTCGGGTCTGCCCATGCGGTCGATCGGGGTTGCTGACAGCAGGCCGTCCACTGCAGCTTTCATGTCCGGGTTTTCGAAGAGCGTTTGGGTCATCGGTGTGTCGATGGGACCGGGAGCGACGGCATTGACCCGCACACCCTTACGCGCCAGGGTCATGGCGTTGCGCCGCATCCAGTAGTTCAAGGCCCGTTTGCCTGTCATGTATTCAAGCCCGTTCTCTTCGGCATTGAGCGCAAGAGCCGCTGCTTCATCGCCGGCCAGAAGCGCATCGAGCAGCGGTGATTCAGCCGGGGACATTGGTGCTGAGTTGGAGCACAGAAGCACGACGGAGCCCCTTTTCGCTGCCAGGGTTGGCTCCAACGCCTTCACCAGAGCGATAGTGCCGAAGTAGTTCAGCGAGGTGATCAGCGTTGCCGGATGACCGGTGCCGGCGCCCACGCCAGCCAGCGGTACGAAGCCGTCGAGTCCGTCGGGTGCGCGTTCGGCAATGCCTTCTGCGGCGGCCTGACGACCTGCTTCGGTTGACAGATCGGCGATGACATCCGCGTTGCGAATATCGACGTTGATGATCTGATGCCCTTCTGCGGCCAGCAGTTGTGATAGCGCTGCGCCAATGCCGGAAGCGCCGCCGGTCAGTGCGTAGGTACCCATGTCAGTAGACTCTCGCCGGATGCGGAATGCGCGGTTCGCCGAGCTGATCCCGGTAGGAAGGCGGCTGTCGGCCTTCGTCGGTGATGCCGTACTCAACGGCCAGCTCTGCCGTGACCAGAGTCTGGCCGGATTTTTCCATGAGCTTCGGATCGTTGGCGAGCGCCATGATCACCCGCCCGTTGAACTGCGGTGTCTCTGCCATGGCCATGAAGTCGTCGTACTGTTCGCCGCGATGGCGCAGGACGATCTCCGTGCGCTCCGTGCGCTGGGGTCCGAGCCACAGCGATACGGTGCCGACATTGACGTTTTCGAAGTCCACGGCCATGTCGGCGGCGAATTTGTCGAGGCCCGTTTTCTGCGCGCCGTACGCAGGGCCGTGCATGTAACAGGCAGAGCCGAACGACGAAGTGAAGGTGATCAGGCCAGACTTCTGCTTCGCCATGATGGGGGCCGCGAAGTAGCTCGCGACGTACGCCGAACGCAAGCCCACATCGAGAATGTTCACCAGCTCCAGCGGTTTTTCCCAGAAGGGCTCGGGGTCGATGAGGTTTTCATGTACGTACGCGGCGTTGTTCACGAGGATGTCCAGCCGGCCCTGCTCGTCGAGCACGCGCTCGAACAGCGCCTTGGTCTGGGCGTCGTCCTGATGATCGCAGGTGACGGCGATGGCCTTGCCGCCTGCAGCTTCGACTTGTGCAACCGTCTGGTCGAGGCTGCCGTCTAGGGTTTCGCCGCGCAGCGTTGCCGTAGGGGTGGTGGTAGAGCGGCCGGTGATGTAGACGGTTGCACCTTCCGATGCCAGTCCCTGGGCAATGCCCTTGCCAGCGCCGCGTGTGGCGCCGGTGACGACGGCAATTTTTTCTGTGCTCATGAAGTGGCTCCTGTTACCAGCGGATCTGCAGATCCAGTCCGTATGTGCGTGGCAGGCCGTAGTATGCCGGCGTGAGGCTGGCGAAGCCCGGCCCGAAGTCGATCATGTTGGATCGGTACTCAACGTCGTTCAGATTGTCGACCCAGAGCGATACCGCGAGGTTTGCATCGTTGCCCACCGGTACGTCGCCGACGGTCAGACGCAGATTGGTAAGCCCGTAGCTGTCGATTTCGGTGTCGGACGCGAGTGCCGAGGGGGCGCACGCGGGGTTGCTGTCCGGCACGATCGGGTAGGGGTACAGATAGTGCTCCGCGACGCTCGAGTAGTCGGCGATGAAACGCACGTTGCCCCAACTGCCCTGTGCCAGTGTGGCGTCGAGCGAGGCGTTGAAGGTGTGTTCCGGTGCATGCGGCAAGGCACGGTTATTGGCGACATCGACGGCGCCGCCGCAATCGAGAAACTCTTCGTACTCCGCATCGAGGTAGCCGTAACCAGCCGACACGCTGACAGCATCGCTGATGGCGTAGAAGCCTTCCAGTTCCAGGCCGCTGATCTCCGCTTCGCCGGCGTTACGGATGTTGGAGGCTGCCGCGCCCTGAGCGGTGAATACCGAAAGCTGCATGTCTTCATGCCGGTTCTGGAAGACACTGGCGGACAGGCGCAGGCGGTTCTCGAGCCAGGCACCTTTGACGCCGGCCTCAATGGAGCGGACCGTTTCGGAGTCGTATGGGGTGACGGTTTCAGCCGCGGTCTGCGCTTCTCCGTTGAAACCACCGCTCTTGAAGCCCTCTGAGTAGCGGGCGTAGACGGTGGCGTTGTCGTTGATCGCCCACGAAAGGCTGATCGTCGGGGTGAGATCGTCAAACGACGTGTCGGCGCTGGTGTTCGCCGGAATGAGTTCTGCAACGCCAGGGATGCTCAGGGCGCGTTCGATTTCTTTTTCTTCGTCGGTATAGCGCACGCCCGCAGTCAGGGTGAGCGCATCGGTGAGGGAGACCTCGGCTTGCAGGTATGCGGCAATGGCTTCGGTGGTGAATCCGTAGCTCGAATCGAATACGGAAGCGAACGGGCCGAACGCACCGAAAAAGACCTGAGGGTTGTCGGTGCGGCCATCGTCTTCGAAGTAGTAAAGCCCCGCCACCCAGTTCATACGATCGTTGCCGCCGACCAGTTGAAATTCCTGAGAGAACGAGTCGTAGTCGGTGTGGCGCTCGGTGCGTGCCACATCGATTGGCGTGCCGTCGAGATCGAGCGCATCGTCCCATTCGAGTTCCCGCAATGCGGTAATGGACTTCAGGCTCCAGGCATCGTTAAGGTCGAAGTCGATGGTCAGCGAGTGGCCCATGATTTCCGACTGTTCATAGGAGGCGGCATCCACCGCAGCATCGTCTTCTCGATCGGTGGAAACGAAGCCCAGAAGCGGCAGGCCGAAGTCGAAGTCGAGGCGATGCAGCTGCGAATGGCTGGCCGCCTGATCGGCTTCGGAGTAGTCGAACCGGTAGGCCAGAGACAGCCGGTCGCTGAGGTCTGAGTCCAGCGCCAGACGCATGGCTGTATTGTCGATGTCGTTCAATTCATCGGTGGAGGAGGCGGGAAAGCCCTGTGGGCTTGCTACATCGATCCAGCCGTCGCGCTGTTCGGTGCGTCCGGAAAGGTTGATTCGCGTGTTGCCCATGGCCGGCAGATCCACCGATGCAGCGAGAGTGCGTGCACCGTAGTTACCGGCACCGGCCCGTACGTAGCCGCCGAGCTCACCACTGGGTTTGCGGGTGATGATGTTCACGCCGCCGGCCAGCGTGTTGCGTCCGTACAGCGTGCCCTGCGGGCCGCGCAGCACTTCTACGCGCTCGATATCGACCACGTCGAACACGCTGCCCTGGGTTTTACCGATGTAGACCCCGTCGAGGTACACGCCCACAGTGGTCTCCCAGGTGAGCGCCGGATTGATGGTGACGCCGCCGCGAATGGCGATTTGCGCCGAGGTGCTGTTGCCGGGCGTGGGTGTTACGCGCAGGTTGGGCGCAAGCTGGTCAATGGATTCAATATCCGTAATATCGCGGCTTTCGAGGGTGTCGGCACTGATCGCGGTGATACTGATCGGTACATCTGTGATGTCCTGCGCCCGTTTCTGCGCGGTCACCACGACCTCTTCCATCTTCTGCTCGGCGCTTGCGGGTATTGCGAGCGCAGCGAGCGCGCCGGCGCAGGCTAGTGTGTTAAGTGTTTTCATCCTGAGTCTCTCCCTTGTCTGGATGTATCAGGCGGTCTGCGCCGCGTGGTGCGCGGCGAGATAGCCGAAGGTCATTGCCGGGCCGAGCGTTGACCCGGCGCCTGGATAGGTGCGCCCCATCACCGACGCGCTGGTGTTACCGATGGCGTAGAGGCCGCTGATGGGATTGCCCTGATCATCGAGCGCACGGCCGTTCTCGTCGGTGAGCACGCCGCCCTTGGTGCCGATGTCGCCGGGAAAAATTTTGATTGCGTAGTAGGGTGCTTTGGCCAGCGGTGCCAGGCAGGGGTTCGGCTCGCTGCGCGGGTCGCCGTAGTAGCGGTCGTAGCCGTTTACGCCGCGCTGAAAATCGGGGTCCTCGCCTTTGGCGGCAAACTCGTTGAAGCGCGCGAATGTTGCCTCAAGCGCGTCGGCAGGCACGGCAATTTTTTCAGCCAGTTCGGCTACGGAACCGGCTTTCTTGAGCACCTCGCGGATACTTGGCTTCAAGGATTTATCCATGGCTTCCGGGCCGGGCAGCACGGGACCTACCGCGTACTCGCTGCGGAAACGTGCATCGAAGATGAACCACGACGGTAGCGTCGGACAATCGTCGGAGTTGAGGCGCATCATCTCGCCGCCGGCTACGTGATAGGAGGCGGACTCGTTCATATAACGCTTGCCGTGCTGGTTGACGATCATGCATCCGGGCAGCGCGCGTTCGACGAACATCGGCCGCGCGCGGTCTTCGTCGCCCAGGCGGATGGAGGGGGCCCACCAGGCGCTGTCCATGAACTCGAGCTTTGCTCCGATGCGCTCTGCAGCTTGAATGGCGTCGCCGGTGTTCAGCTGCTGCGAGCCAGACCAGGCGGGTGAAGATTCGGTGACGAAATTGTCATGTCGCATCTGCGCATTTCGTTCGAAGCCGCCGGCGCCGAGGATCACCCCGCGCCGGGCGATGATACGTCGCTCTTCACCTGAAAAATCTACAAGCGCACCCACGCACTTGCCGTTTTCGACGATGAGCTCTTTAAGGCTCACACCGAGGTGCAGCGGTACCTTGCGTTGGTCCAGCGCGCGTCGCAGGTAGCCCAGTAGCGCGTTGCCGGCGGTGAGACGGCGGTCTTTGGTGGTTTTGTAACGCTGCGGCAGGTCGAGAAAATACCGGGCGCCCACACGCACCATCGTCCACATCCAACCGGGGCGCTTGGTGATCATCGGCCGCGCCTCGCCGATGGTCCAGTTGATGCGGCCGAACGCCTGGGCGGCCTGGTGCATGGGTTGCAGCGAGCTGTATGGTCGCCCGAGTTTACCGGCGGTCAGGGGCAGCGGTTCGTGTGATCGGTACTCTTTGGCGCCGGGCAGGTCCATGTGGTAGTCGGCGTACTTCACGCAGCGGAATTCGGCGTCGCACTTGTCTTCGAGGAACTCCAGCATGCGATGGGCGTTGTCGATGTAGGCGCGCACCTTGCTGTCGGGCACATCGTCGCCTACCAGACCCTTGATATAGGCAAAGGCGTCCCCGTCGTTATCCTCGACGCCGGCCTCTTTCATGTGGCGGGTGCAGGGTACCCAGAGGGTGCCGCCCGAGGTGGCGGAGGTGCCGCCCCAGAGATGGCCCTTTTCTATGACCAGTGCTTCGATGCCGAGCTCGGCGGCGGTAACCGCTGCGGTCAGCGCTCCTGCACCGGAGCCGACCACGAGTACGTCTGTCTCCCACAACGGTGAATCCTGTTGTGCCACGAAATACCTCCCCTTCCGAAAGCGCCAGCTGGCAAGAATTACGATATATGACCGTAACGAGTCGAAAAAATACCTATTTGCGCAGAATACATCAATATAAATTACGCAAAAGGTTTACCCGATTGCGCTGCCTCTACATAATGCGTGGCTATTGACGCAAATTTTGAGGGGGTGCGGCGGTGCAGTTCGAGTTCACCGAAGAACAGCGGCTCATCCAGAGCATGGCGGCGGACTTTTTCCGCGATCAGGGTAGCTCAGAGCAGGTGCGAGCCGCGTTGGAGTTGGCGGCCGGTTTCGACGCGGAGCTTTGGCAGCGCATGGCGGCGGAACTCGGCTTTGCCGGCCTTGGCATTGCTGAAGCCTATCAGGGGCAAGCGCTCGGGCTCGTGGAGTCGGCCATAGTTTTCGAGCAGATGGGCCGCACCCTGTTGCCGAGCCCGCTGCTCGGCACCGGCGTGCTGGCGGCGTCCGCCATTGCGGCCGCGGGTAATGATGCACAGCGCCAGCGCTGGTTGCCGGGGATTGCTGAGGGTTCTCTCACGGCGACACTCGCGCCGGGCCTCCCATCGGACAATAACGGGCGGCTGACCCCTGTGGGCGATGGCTTCAACCTGGCGGGCCAGTGGACATTTGTTATTGATGCCTCGTCAGCAGGACTTCTGCTGCTCGAAGCGCAAGCTGACGATGAAACCGTGCTTGTCGCTGTTCCTGCGGATCGGCTGGGTTTGACCATAGAGCGGCATACCTCTCTTGATCTAACTCGGCCGCACCACACCGTCCGCGCGGAAGGAGTCGAGGTGCGCAGCGAGGAGGTTCTGCGCAACGTCCAGCACTTCCGGGTGGATGAGTGGGCCGGGCGCCAGAAGGAGCCCCACCGCCTCGACCCGTGCCTGCGCGAGGGTCGCTGGTGGGAGCGCGCTGTCTCCAAGAAGCCAGACGGCAGTCTCCGCGACTTCGGCTGACGACAGCGGGAGCGCCGTCCGGAGCAGTCCGATGGTGAGCCGCGCCATCACGCCCTGCCCGTGCGCCACCACGCGGGGATCCTTCGCCTGGGCGAGGCCCTTCAGCGCGTGGAATTTCGCGCGTTGCAGGACTGCGCCCCCGTCACGGCCTGCCTTGCGCAGGGCCTCAGCGAGGTCGAGCCTCACGTGGTCGGCGTCCGACACTGTGTCGAGCAGCCGCTCGAGCTCGTCGCAGATGTGCAAGAGCTCAGCTCTCGGACCGTTCACCGCGAGCGGAAGGAGTTGATGCACGCACCGAAGCTTCTCTTCCCCGTCGGGAAGCTTGGCGAGCGCCTCGTCGAGTTCGCGTCGTGCCTCAGCCGCACGGTCCGCTTGGTAGAGCAGCCGCGCCACCATGCTCGGGCGCCGCCGCTCTCGAGCCCAGGCACGCACCGTCTGGAGGCACTCGGCGCCGAGCGATGCCGGCGTGTTCGCGGCCAGCTGCACGAGCAGGTCTTGGTGCTGCGGGTCGAGGTCCGCTGCGCACGCAGCCACCAGCAGGCTCTCCAGCTCAGGCACCTGGCCTCCGGACGACTGGTCGAGGTGCGCGATCTCGAGGTCCAGCTGCAGCCTCGCCACATGGTCTGCAGTCGCAGCACGAACCCGGAGGAGCCCGGCGCGCTGCTCTGTGGCGTTGCCACGTGCGCCGTGCACATCCGCTGCCGCGCGATCCAAGTCCCGAATCATGACCGGGTCGAGTTCATCACGGTGGTCATACAGCACACCGATTGAGGGTGACGGCTTCACGCTGTGACGGTTCAAGTCCGCGAACATCTGTTGAGATCGCGACAGTCCCTGGT
>JAUIKX010000280.1 GCA_030430515.1 Gammaproteobacteria bacterium
CATTGCTGCAATGGTTGGCATTTTAGCGATCAGTCGGTGGCTCGCGATCATCCGTTGTTCGGGATCGCTGATATCCGTGCTGTCATGATAGAACGCGGAGAGGGCTCCGACTACACCGCACATGATCGCCATGGGGTGAGCGTCCCGCCGGAAACCGCGGAAGAGCTGCGCCAGCTGCTCGTGCACCATCGTGTGATTCTTGATGGTGTTTACGAACTCTTCGTTTTCGGCAGCGCTCGGCAGCTCACCGTTGAGCAGCAGATAGCAGAGCTCCAGGTAGTTGGACTCTTCGGCGAGCTGGTCGATGGGATATCCGCGATGCAGCAGAATGCCTTTGTCGCCGTCGATATAAGTGATGTCGGAGTCGCACGACGCGGTGGCTACGAATCCAGGGTCGTAAGTGAAATAACCGCTCTTTGCCAGCGGCGCGACGTCGATTACGGGCGTGCCTTCGCTGCCCTGATAGACCGGCAGCTCAATCTGACCTTCTTCACCATCGATATCCAAGCGCGCGTACTTGCTCGGCTGGTTCGCCATGCGTCCTCCCAATTTGAAATCAATATGAAAACTTTCCTGACAGTCGAGCACCTCGCTGACCATCTTTGCGGCTGCCTGTCCGGCGGCTCGTTTGTGGCAAAACTATGGACCATTCTGTGCCTGTGTCAATCTGCGAGATTCCGAACCGCGGTTTGTGTTCGGTTTCTGGCAATCATGAGCCTGCGCGCTTAGAATTGCGCCGCCCGGCTTGACGGGCGTTTCACCCAACAGGAGCTAAGCTTCGGTCCATGAGCACAATGAATTCCGACAGACCGATCAGCCTGCCGATTCTCGGCGGCATCCGGTTACCACTCGCGGCCATCGCCTCCATCGCACACCGTATTACCGGGGTTGTGCTGTTTGCAGGCATGGCATTGTTCCTTTATCTGCTGGATATGGCTCTGGCGTCACCGCAAGGCTTCGCTGATGCGGCTGCGCTGATCCACAGTGGCGGCTGGGAGACCTTCCTGGTCTGGGCGGCGCTGGTGGCTCTGGCCTACCACATCTTCGCCGGCATCAAGCACCTGCTGCTCGATCTGCACATCGGTGACACCGTTGGTGCGGCGTTCGGCGGCGCGATCGCCGTCATCATCGCCACGGCCGCGTGCGCTGTGGCTCTGGGGGTGTGGCTATGGTAACGAGCGCAACGAGTTTCTCCCGCACCGGGCTGACCGACTTCATTGTCCAGCGCGTTACGGCGGTCATTCTGCTGGCCTACACCGCCTGCGTGGGCTCTTTCTTCTATGACAACCCGGGGCTGGATCATGCGGCGCTGGTGGGCTACTTCGGTCACATCGGCATGCAGATCTTCTCCACGCTGGCCATCCTGAGCACCATCGCGCACGCGTGGATCGGTCTCTGGACTGTGGGCACCGACTACCTGCTGCCCGGTCACATCGGTAAGAGCGCGACCACGGTTCGCTTCATTTACCAACTCATCTGCATCCTTGTGCTTTTCGTCTACCTCCTGTGGGCGATGGATATGTTCTGGAGTCTGTAGTGGCGCAAATAAGAAAAATGGAATTCGACGGGGTCATCGTTGGCGGCGGCGGTGCGGGCATGCGTGCCTCGCTGCAGCTGGCCCAATCCGGCCTCAAAACGGCGGTCATCACCAAAGTGTTTCCCACCCGTTCTCATACGGTATCGGCACAGGGCGGTATTACCTGTGCGATCGCCAGTGACGACCCGGACGACGATTGGCGCTGGCATATGTACGACACCGTCAAGGGGTCGGACTATATCGGCGACCAGGACGCCATCGAATATATGTGTTCCGAAGGCCCCCAGGCCGTGTTCGAGCTCGAGCACATGGGGCTGCCGTTTTCGCGAACCGAATCAGGCCGCATCTACCAGCGCCCGTTCGGTGGCCAGTCGAAGAACTTCGGTGAGGGTGGCCAGGCCGCCAGAACCTGTGCAGCGGCAGACCGCACTGGGCACGCGCTGCTCCATGCGCTCTACCAGGGCAACGTGAAGGCCAATACAACGTTCCTCAACGAATGGTTTGCGGTGGATCTGGTGCGCAACCAGGACGGCGTCGTCGTCGGTGTGATCGCCATCGAAATTGAAACCGGCGAGGTGGTTTTCGTTCAGTCCAAGGCCACGGTTTTTGCCACCGGTGGGGCGGGTCGCATCTATTCGAGTACCACCAACGCGCTTATGAACACCGGTGATGGCATCGGCATGGCGCTACGTGCAGGCCTGCCGGTTCAGGACATCGAGATGTGGCAGTTTCACCCGACCGGCATCGCCGGAGCTGGGGTGCTGGTGACCGAAGGCTGCCGTGGTGAAGGCGGATACCTCATCAACAAAGACGGTGAGCGGTTCATGGAACGCTATGCGCCCACCGCCAAAGACCTTGCCGGTCGTGATGTGGTTGCCCGGTCCATGGTCATGGAGATTCTCGAAGGTCGTGGCGTGGGCGAAGAGGGCGATCACGTTCTGCTCAAACTCGATCATCTCGGCGAAGAGGTGCTCAACCAGCGCCTGCCAGGCATCCTGGAGCTCTCGCGCACGTTTGCGCACGTTGACCCGGTCAAAGAGCCTATTCCGGTGGTTCCGACCTGTCACTATATGATGGGTGGTATTCCCACTCAGATCAGCGGTCAGGCGATTACCCAGACCGGACGCGGCGAAGATCAGCCCGTTGAAGGGTTCTACGCTGCAGGCGAAGCGGCCTGCGTATCCGTGCACGGGGCCAACCGCCTCGGCGGCAACTCGCTACTCGACCTCGTGGTGTTCGGCCGTGCGGCTGGCAAGCACATCGAAGAGGTCGTTCGTCAGGGCGTGTCCTATCGCGAGCCGAGCGACTCGGACATCGATCGAGCCATGTCGCGACTGAACCGCTGGAACGAGTCTTCCGGTGGCGAGTCTGTGGCTGACCTCAAGAAGGAACTGCAGACAGTCATGCAGAACAGCTTCGGTGTGTTCCGTACCGAAGAGCATATGCTGACAGGCATTCAGAAGGTCGCGGATCTGCGCGAACGCATCGGCCAGGCGCACCTCACCGATAAGAGTGCGACTTTCAACACGGCACGTCTCGAAGCGCTCGAGCTCGACAACCTTCTGGAAGTGGCCGAAGCGACGGCAATCGCTGCGGAAGCCCGCAAGGAAAGCCGCGGTGCGCATGCGCGTGACGATTATCAGGACCGGGACGATGAGAACTGGCTGTGCCATTCCATGTATTTCCCGGAGAACAAGCAGGTCGGCAAACGGTCTGTAAACTTCGCACCTAAGACCATGGACGCTTTTGCGCCCAAAGAGCGAAAGTACTAAGGAATACGATCATGCAAGTGAGCGTTTACCGCTACAACCCTGACGTGGATGAGTCCCCACAGATGCGCACCATGGACGTCGAGCTTCCGGAAGGTAAGGACCTGATGGTGCTGGATGTGCTCGAACTGCTCAAGGCTCAGGACCCCACGCTGACCTATCGCCGCTCCTGTCGTGAAGGGGTCTGCGGCTCTGACGGATTGAGCATGAATGGCCGCAACGGTCTTGCGTGCATCACCCCGGTGTCCGAAGTTGCCAAACGCGGCAAGCTGGTGCTCCGTCCGCTGCCCGGTTTGCCCGTCGTACGCGATCTCGTCGTCGATATGACACAGTTCTACCGCGCTTACCGCAAAGTCACGCCTTATCTCATCAACGATAAGCCGCCGCCGGCTCAGGAACGCCTGCAGTCGCCCGAAGATCGGGAGAAGCTGGATGGCCTTTACGAGTGCATCCTGTGTGCCTGCTGCTCAACGTCCTGCCCTTCGTTCTGGTGGAACCCCGACAAGTTCATCGGCCCGGCGGGCCTGCTGCAGGCTTACCGCTTCCTGGCGGACAGCCGGGATACAGCCACGGCAGAACGGCTTTCTGAGCTTGATGATCCGTTCAGCGTATTCCGCTGCCGGGGCATCATGAACTGTGTGAGCGTTTGTCCCAAGGGTCTGAACCCGACCCGTGCGATCGGCAAGATCCGCACCATGCTCATGCAGCAGGGCACTTAACCAAATACCACTAATTCGCCGGGATGGGCGGGTGTCAGAGAACTACAACGAACGCATGAGGCGAAGCTCGCATCTGGCGGGCACCAACTCGGCCTACATCGAGGCGATGTACGAGGCCTATCTTGCCGATCCCAACTCGGTAACGGCGGAGTGGCGGGCGCATTTTAATCAGTTGCCGCACGTGCATGGCGCGGTGCAGGGGGAGACCTCGCACTACAACATCGTCGAGCACTTCGAGCGTGTCGGCCGCAACCGTCTGCGCGCAAGGCCTGAGAAGGTCAGTGCGGATATTCAAAGCGCCCACGAAATCAAGCAGATGCATCTGGCGGACCTCATTTCCGCCTATCGACGTCGCGGGCATATGAAGGCCGATCTGGACCCGTTGGGCCTCATGGAACGGCCGACCATGGCGCAGCTGGACCTCGCCTACCATGGGCTGTCCCCGGCCGATCTCGATGAGGTGTTCGATACCGGCACGCTGGAACACA
>JAUIKX010000281.1 GCA_030430515.1 Gammaproteobacteria bacterium
ACCGACAACGTTGCCAGCGTACCCGCGGCAAATGCCCGCGTGATCATCCGGCGAGCCGCCTCGGGGTCGATTCCCCGGGACCGCAGATAGAACAGGGCGGTCTCATCCAGTTGCCCGACGGTTGCGCCGTGCGCGCAGCGAACATCGTCTGAGTAAATTTCCAGCTCCGGCTTGGTGTTGATGGTGACACCTTCGCCGAGCGACAGATTGCGGTTGTTCAGGTCTGCAGCCACGCCCGGACAGTTTGCCCCGATATAGATCCGCCCGCGAAAGTTCTGCGTGGATCGGTCGAGCCCGATGGCGTGCCATCGCTGTGTGCTCTGGGTATTCGGCGCATGGTGGCGAACGTGTGCCTGAAGATCGACGTGAGACTTGTCGCTGCTGCACGACGCGCCGATGAATTCGAAGCGCGCGTGCGCACCGATGAGATCAACGCTGAGGTCGTGTCGGCGGAAGCGGGCGCCGCTGGCGAAGCTGCGTACCGAGACCTGAGCATTGTCTTCTATCACGAACTGCAGCTTGCTCCACTCATGGTCTTCACTGTTCGCCCTCAAACGATGGAAGGACAGGTTGGCGTCCCGGCGCACCAGCACGATGATCCACTGGCTTGCGCTTGTGGACTCATCGATTACGGTTGCCGAACCGCCTGCAGTGATTTCGAGGATCACAGGCGTGGTTGCATCCGAACATTGCAGAGACACCGTTTCACCGTCTGTATCGATGCGCCGGTAGTCCACGTCCTTCATGTCGAGAAGCGCTTCGCAGGTAACGGGACAGAAAACGGAGTCTGCCAGCAGCGCTTCAGGAAGCCCGTTGATGCCTTCAGGCGTAGTTCCCGTTGGCTCTGCCGCTTTTTTCAGCGTCAGCCTTGCCTCTTTGAGGCTCGAGTATTTCCAGTGTTCCCGAGCATCGCTGTTCGACGCCGGCTGCTCGAGCAGGGTGCTCAGACGTGCACGATCGGAAGCGCTTAGCCAGCCGTTGGTCACGCTTTGTTCAGCCATGCGTAGCCTTTCTCTTCCAGAGCCAGCGCCAGGGATTTGTCGCCACTTTCGACGATGCGCCCATCAGCCAGTACGTGCACGATGTCGGGAACGATATGGTTCAGGAGGCGCTGGTAGTGGGTGATCATCAGCACGCTGCGGGTGGGGTCTTCTTTATGAAACGCGGTGACGCCGTTGCCGACCACCGCCAGCGCATCGATATCGAGCCCCGAATCTGTTTCGTCCAGCAGCGCAAGCTTCGGCGCCAGGAGCTTCATCTGGAGTATCTCGTTGCGCTTCTTCTCGCCACCGCTGAAGCCTTCGTTGACGCCGCGTTTCAGAAAATCCGTCGCCAGGTCGAGTTCGGCGGCAGCGCTGCGCAGCATCTTCATGAAAGCGGCGGTGCTCAGGGGTTCTTCTCCGTGGGCCTTGGCGGCGCTTTCCAGTGCGGTCTTCAGAAACTCCATGTTGCTGACACCTGGAATCTCCACGGGATACTGAAACGCCTGGAACAGGCCGGCGTGGGCGCGTTCCTCTGCCTCCATGGCCAGCAGGTCCTGTCCGTCGAACAGCACAGAGCCGCCAGTCACTTCATAGCCGGGCTTACCTGACAGCACGTTGGCGAGGGTGCTTTTGCCGGAGCCGTTGGGGCCCATTATGGCGTGGATTTCTCCTGCCTCGATGGTGAGGTCGAGACCTTTCAGGATGGCTTTGCCGTCGACCTCCGCACACAGGTTGCTGATTTCGAGCACGCTCATCCGACCGCTCCTTCCAGGCTGACTTCGAGCAGCTTTCCGGCCTCCACGGCAAATTCCATTGGTAACTCCCTGAATACTTCTTTGCAGAAACCGTTGACGATCATGCTGACGGCTTTCTCCGCATCGATGCCCCGCTGAGCGCAGAGAAACAGCTGATCGTCGCTGACTTTGGATGTGGTTGCCTCGTGCTCCACCGTCGCGCCCGGGTTCCGGTTCTCGATGTACGGAAACGTATGCGCACCGCAGGCATCGCCAATCAGCAGCGAATCGCACTGTGTGTAGTTGCGCGCCCCGCTGGCGGTCGGAGTCACGCGAACGAGGCCTCGATAGCTGTTCTGGCTCCCACCTGCGCTGATACCTTTGGACACGATGGTGCTCTTCGACCGCTTACCCATGTGGATCATTTTGGTGCCGGTATCAGCCTGCTGGCGATTGTTCGTGAGTGCGACCGAGTAGAACTCACCAATGCTGTCGTCGCCGCGAAGCACCACGCTCGGGTATTTCCAGGTGATGGCCGAGCCGGTCTCTACCTGGGTCCAGGAAATTTTCGCGCGGTCTCGGCAGAGACCCCGCTTGGTGACGAAGTTGTAGATTCCGCCGCGGCCCTCGGCATCGCCGGGATACCAGTTCTGCACGGTGGAGTATTTGATTTCGGCGTCATCTAGCGCGACCAGTTCAACCACGGCGGCGTGCAGCTGGTTTTCATCGCGCATGGGGGCGGTGCAGCCTTCCAGATAGCTCACGTAGCTACCCTTGTCGGCAACGATGAGCGTGCGTTCGAACTGGCCGGTGTTCTGGGCGTTGATTCTGAAGTAGGTGGAGAGCTCCATCGGACACCGCACCCCTTCAGGGATATACACGAAGGAGCCGTCGCTGAAGACCGCTGAATTCAGTGCTGCGTAGAAGTTGTCTCTTTGCGGCACGACGCTGCCCAGATATTTCTGTACGAGCTCCGGGTGGCTGTGTACGGCTTCCGAGATCGGGCAGAAGACGACGCCGGCTTCATGCAGCTTTTCCTTGAAGGTGGTCGCAATGGAAACGCTGTCGAACACGGCGTCGACCGCGACGTTGCCGCGCACGACGCCGGCGAGCATCTCCTGTTCATGAAGGGGAATGCCGAGCTTCTCGTAGGTGCGCAGCAGCTCCGGGTCGACTTCGTCCAGCGATTGCGGGCCATCTGCCTGGCTCTTCGGTGCGGAGTAGTAGGAGATGGCCTGAAAATCCACAGGCTCGAAGTCCACATGGGCCCAGTCCGGTTTCGGCATCTTCTGCCAGTGCTCGAACGCCTCCAGGCGCCATCGGGTCAACCAGTCAGGCTCACCTTTTTTGGCTGAGATGAATTTCACGACATCTTCGTTCAACCCCGGTGGTAACGTTTCCGATTCGATGTCCGTGATGAAACCGGCGCTGTATTCCCGGTTCAGCCGCTCATGTACTGATTCGTTGGCCACAGCTGCGTATCGCTTTTCCAGTGTTTGGCTCGAGGATGCTCATTCTAACGCAAAACAGCGCAATACCCGAGTGTTTTGGTTGGTTATTTTTTGCCGGCTTCCACGGGAGCCGGCCTGCCGGCGCGCGGTATACCATTCGCGGCTTTTACGGGGAAGTCACACAGATGCCCAAGTTGGACCGCTCGCCTGAGCCGCACCTGTATCAGGCCTACGGAATCTATCTGCTCGAGCCCAAGCACAAACTGATACGGCGCATGCGTAAGCGCTACCAGCCATCGGTGCACGGTCACAAAACCTGGGATTCGAGCTATCTGGTGATGGACTACCTGCAGCATCATCCGGTGGCCCGAGGTGCCAGGATGCTGGAGGTGGGCTCCGGCTGGGGACCGCTGAGTGTGTTCTGCGCTTCTCGCTTCAAGGCGAAGATGACCGCGCTGGACATCGACCCTGAAGTGTTTCCATTTCTCGATGTGTTCGCGGAGCTCAACGACGTCGAAGTAGCACAAATGGTCAAAGGCTTCGACAAGCTGAAAAAGAAAGACCTGGAAAACTTCGACGTCATCGTCGGCTCGGATATCTGTTTCTGGGACGAGCTGGTGGACCCTCTGGCCAAAATGGTGACACGGGCGCTGCGCTCAGGGGTGAAGAGGATCATTATCGCCGACCCGGGACGGCCGACCTTCTACGAAATGGCTGACCTCTGTGCGAAAAAGCACAAGGTCAAGCTATCGGAGTGGTACGCAGTGGAACCCAATCGGTTCGAAGGCGAGATCGTCGAAATCACGCCGTGATAGTCCGGGCCTGTTCAGCAATCAGGCCCTCTCAACGAAGAGGTTAGTTATGCTTCTTCGCCGGAAGCGGTGAGGAAGCCCTTCAGCTGGTTTGCAAGGCTCGAACAGGCTGAGTTCCGGACCCGCGCGATGATCGGCACCGGCACCACGACTGCCGGCATGTAGCTGGTGCCCACGGCCTCCGAGCTGACCTTGCCGACGGTACGGCCGCTTTCGATATCCCAGATGGATGCTTCGTATTCGGAGTCGTTTTCCCAGGTCAGAAAGCCGAAACATCCGGCGCCTCCGGGGGAAACACTGCAACTCATGCTGCCGGCTGAATCCGTGCGCCGGGTCGTACCTTCGATCCACACGACATATTTCACACCGACGGATTCGAACCGGTCGATCAATGCCGGGTCGTTGATCAGTTCCGGCAGGTCGCTGGAATTCATGGGTGCTGTTCGGGGCTCGAACCAGGGGAAGAGGGCGTCGCGAAACGCGTTTTCCTCGACGACGGGAACACCGCGGCGTCCGCCCCCAACGTTTCGGG
>JAUIKX010000282.1 GCA_030430515.1 Gammaproteobacteria bacterium
AGATTCAGCAGGATGGCTCTCTGAAAGCCATTCAGATCCCCGACAAAATCCGCAAGCTACTGGGTGCGCCACCGTTTGAGGAGTAGGGTGACGCGCTCGTTCTCGCGGACGTCGGGGCGCACCTTCAGAAGCGACATGATGATCTGCCGGCTCTCGTCGTTGCGGTTGAGCCATTCAGAAAGCACCCAGGCATGGTGGATGTCCAACTCCGCGGCGTGTGCGCTACCCGGGTAGTCTTCGTGGAAACGCTCCAATAGAGGCAGCAGGCACGATACGTCGTTCGGCTCTGCGGCCATGATGGCGGCGAAATGCGTGCTGTCCGAGCGCGCCCGGAATCGTGGTTCCCGCTCAAGGCACTCATTGAGAAGTGTCCAGGCTCTCGGGCCGCGTCTGTTGGCGATCAACCGATCCAGGTAGTGTACTGCGTGTTCAAGCAGCAGTTCGGGGTGATGAAACTGCTGCAGCCGCTTGTGAACGACCGGGTCGAGGGCTTCGTAGTCTTCGCAGATGTGTGTATCGACGAGCGCCATGGCCTCAGACAGGCGATGCACGCTGCACAGCCGATGTGCGCGAGAGAGCACTGCGTCGAGTGCCTTATCACGAGTCTGGTTTTCGAATGCAACCTGCTGTTCCGGGCTGTCCAGCGTGATCAATGAAAGGGCATCGCGTTTTTGAAAAGCCAGCCAGCCTGCCAGCGCATGCGCCAGCAGGAATACGTAACCGCAAAGCGCAACGTTCAGGAAATCCGCCCAACGGGTTAGCGTTGTTGCCATGAGAACATGAGCGCCGCCGATCAGCCCAAAGGCCGGAATGCACACCGGGCCAAGCCCCGTGACGGTGCTCAGCAGGGCGCTGGGCTTCAGGCCCTGAAACGCGCCGTCTTCCAGTCTCATGGAAATGGCTGCCCAGGGCAGCAACATCGTGACAAGCAGACCGGAAAGTAGCAACGAGTCGATGAAAATCCAGCCGGCGACCGCAATGGCGATGAGGGCGGTCATCTCCAAAGCAATGCTGTCGGCGAAAGGGTTCAGCGAAAAGCGGGGAAGCGATTCTTCCCAGACACCGGCCGAGACATGCAGAAACAGGGCTCTGGCGGCGAGGGACAGACCGCCGGCCACCAGATACCAGCTCGTCAGCGTGAAGCACAGCCCAAAAAAGCCCAGAGTGTCGACGGCCTCATAGTAGACCTCGAGCAGCTGCAGGAGCGCCCAGGCACCCAGGCTCCAGAGACCCAGAGCCCAGGCGGCGTAGCTGAAGACCGGCAGGCGGAGCAGGACCAGCAGTTTAAACCGCTCCCTCCTGGGACTGGCGGCGCAAGCGGCGCATGCCACCTAACCAGCGATCGACGTCGTTGCCCTTGCGACGCACGTATTCTCCGACTTCCGGGTGGGGCAGCACGTAGAAGCGTTCCTCCCGCAGCGTTTCCACCACGGTCTGCGCCAGCTGCTCGGGCTCGATGATGCCGTCGGTCTGCCCGTCGCCGAGACTCTTCGGCGCCATGGCCGTATTGACCCCCTGCGGGCAGAGCACGGAGACCTTGATGCCGTCGTCGCCGTGGGTGATGGACAGGAACTCCGCGAGCTTCACCGCCGCGGCTTTGCTGACCGTGTAGGGACCGGAGCCGAGCGCCGCCAGCAGGCCGGCTGCCGAGGCGGTGTTCAGCAGGTAGCCGTCGCCCCGCTCGATCATGCCGGGCAGCACGGCGCGCGCAGCGTACAGGTGACTCATCACGTGCAGCTCCCACTGCATTTGCCAGACCGCGTTGTCGGCGTCAGTGAGCACGCCTTCGCCACCGGCGCCGGCGTTGGAGCAGAAGAGGTCGATACGGCCGTGGCGGGCGATGGTATCGTCTACCAGTTTCTGCACATCGGCTTCCTTCGTGACATCACAAGCCTGCGCTTCACAACCGATTTCCGCTGCTGCCGCCTGTACCGCCTCGTTGTTCAGGTCGGCCAGTACCACCGCCTGCGCGCCTTCGTTCAGGAACGTTTTTGCCATTGCGCGGCCGATGCCGCCGCTACCGCCTGTGATGACGGCAACCTTACCTGCAAGCTCCATGATTCCTCCGCTTTTTCCTAATTTGTCGGGGCTATGGTAGTGGACGTGCGCCGTTGTGTCCTGACCGCTCTGAGTTTCTTCTTTTCTGCGCCGTTGGCTCTGGCGCTGGACGTTGTGCGTGTGAGTCCCACCGGTGAGCACGTGGCTCCCGGCCAGCAGATCGTCATCGAGTTCGATGCGCCCGTGGTGGCGCTGGGTGCCAGCGGTTTGACCGAACGCCAGGTCGACCATCTCGACCTGCAGCCTGAGCTCGATTGCGCCTGGCGTTGGCTGGATCGTCAGACGCTGGCCTGCCAACTGGATGGGACGTCAGCCATCCAGGCTGCGACAACCTACCGATTGCGCGTTGAGCGTGGATTTCCTGGTCTTGATGGCGCGGCCGTCGGAAGCACCCATCGCGCACAGTTCTCCACCCCGAAGCCGCACCTGCGCTGGGCGATGTTCGAGCGCTGGCTGGCTCCGGGTCTGCCGGTTGTGCGTCTGCAGTTCGACCAGCCGGTGACGAAGACCTCGGTTGAAGACGTGTTCCGCTTCGAGGTGGCAGGGCACTTCTTCGGACAGTCAGCAGAGCTGGCAGCCTGGCAGTACGATGGTGAACCGCCTCATACCGTCGAAGACGAGGAGGCGCGGCGCATCTGGGTCGCCAAACCGCAGAAGCCACTTCCTGAAGATCGCGCGGTGAGCCTGGCGCTGAAAAAAGGCCTGCGATCTGCGTTTGGCCCGAATCGTGGTGAAGCTCACACGGCGGATCTGAAGCTGCATACCCATGGCGCCTTTGCGTTTCTCGGCGTGCAGTGTGGCGACATCACTGTGGCTATCGCCGACGAGCAGCAGCAACCCTGTGATCCCGATTACGGCTTTGAGTTGAGGTTCTCGAGCCCGCTTAAGGTATCGCAAGCCGCTTCGCTGCTGAGCATTGCCCCTGCAGTTGAAACAGATCGATGGCAGGGCGACTGGGATATGCGCCAGCAGCTGCATACCGAAGGTACAACTTACAGCGCACACTGGTTCGGGCGCCTGGGTCCGGACACGGAGTACGTTGTCACTTTGCCGGAGGGTGAAGCCATTGAAGATCTCTTCGGTCGCACGCTCCGAGGCCCCGTGGAGATCCGCTTCAGAACTGGACACCGACGTCCGAGCCTCCAACTGCCACACACGGAAGCGGTGCTCGAGGCAGGCATCGATAGCGACTTACCGCTCTACCTCGTGAATCTGGACTCGGTCGACACAGAATACCGACGTGTGGATGCGGATGGTGTCGCCGAAGGTCTGAGCCTCCAGATACCGGTACCGCAAGCACTCGACCGGGATGTCGCCGTGCCGCTTGGTATACGGCAGATGCTCCCGGAGAGCGGTATTGTGAACGGCCTGATCAACACCACCCCGGTGCTTGGGCCACCTGAGTCGCGCTCTCGGTTTACCGCTCAGGTGACGCCGTACCAGGTACATTTCAAACTCGGCCACTTCCGCTCTCTCGTGTGGGTTACGGATCTCGCCACTGGCGAACCCGTGCCGGATGCAACCATCCATCTGTACCGCGGGGAAACCGCCCGGATACAGCCTCCCCGGGGAGAGGGTCGTACCTACGTCACCGATGGTGCCGGTGTGGCTTGGCTCCCGGGGGCGGCTGACATCGATCCTCAGCTGGCAGCCATGGGCTGGCGCTGTGACAGCCCATGTCGCCGGTGGCTGGTGCGCGTGGATGGCAACAAAGGCATGGCGGTGTTGCCGCTGACTTACGATTTTCAGATGAGCTTGTGGCGGGCCTCTCGCGATCAGCTGTTTCTCAACCAGAACCCACGGCACGGCCATGTGCGGGCGTGGGGAACGACCGCGCAGGGCGTTTACCGCCCCGGAAGCGAGGTGGCCTACAAATTCTACGTGCGGGGGCAGAGCAACCAGGAACTCACGGCTCCGCCACGTGGTGCCTACACACTGAAGATCACCGATCCCACCGGTAAGGTGGTGCAGGAGTTCACGCAGGTGGCGTTGAATGAGTTCGGTGCGGGCGACGGCCGGCTGACTCTGGCCACCAATAGCGTGATGGGCTGGTACAACGCTGAGATCAGCGCACCTTTTCTGCCGAACCCGCTTCACGCTTTCGACTTTCTCGTCACCGAATTCGAACCTTCACCGTTCCGTGTGCGGACTGAGCTGCCAGGCGATGCGTTCGGGCCGGGTGCGCGTTTGGAAGCTCGTACCACCGCCACTCTGCATAGTGGCGGCGCCTACCCGGACGCTGCCACGCGAACTGTGGTCAGGGTCCGGCCACGACACATCGGGTTCGATCATCCGCTGAGCCGTGAGTTCGATTTCAATGCCGGCGATCTTCCCGACAGTATTGAGCTCGAACGAGTCGATGGGCAGCTCGACGGGGCTGGTACTTTTCTCGCTGCGTTTTCCCTGGATGAGGTGCCTGAAGAAATCGTTGCCGCGCGGATCGTCGT